>CAZKKX010000064.1:0-12902 GCA_964553505.1 uncultured Eubacteriales bacterium
CTTCCTGAAGCAGATGTAGTGATGGGTGTTAATGACTATCATAACATTTCAAAAATTATCGATAATACTGAGAACAAACAACAAATGCTTTACCATAGCCCGTGCTCAAATTCTGTTTTGGATTTAGGTGTTCGAAAGTTAAGCAGTCCAAAACATACTGCATATCTAAAAATAGCCGAAGGCTGTGATAATTATTGTGCCTATTGTATCATTCCTTATATCCGCGGACCTTTCAGAAGCAAACATTTTGATAGTATTCTTCAAGAAGCACGGAAACTGTCTGAAGAAGGATGTAAAGAGGTAACTCTTGTCGCACAGGATGCAACTAATTATGGTATTGATCTATATAATAGATACAGAATTCATGAACTGGCATCAGATATTTTAAAGATAGACGGATTGAAATGGATTAGACTAATGTATTGCTATCCCCATTTGATCACCGATGAGCTGATACGAATTATTGCCAATAATGATAAAATATGCAAGTATATTGATATCCCTATTCAACATTGCAGTAATCATATTTTAAATTCTATGAACAGAAAGGCGAATAAAAAAAATATTATAGATGTCATCAATAGATTAAGAGATAGAGTCCCCGGAATTAATATCCGAACCACATTGATAGTTGGCCTTCCGGGAGAGACTGAAAAGGACTATAACGAGTTAAAGCAGTTTGTCAAAGATATAAGGTTTGAAAGGCTCGGGGTTTTTGAGTATTCTCCTGAAGAGGGAACTCCGGCTGCGAAGATGGAAAACCAGATAGATGACAACATCAAAAAAGCAAGAAGAGATGAGATTATGGCTATACAGCAGAAAATTGCATTGGAATTAAATACGGAGCGGATTGGAAAAGAAGAGGTTGTCTTAGTTGAAGAAAAGGTTGAGGGAGAAAATGTTTACATAGGAAGAACACAATATGATGCCCCTGAAATTGATAACTCGGTAATGTTTACTTCAAAAAAGAAGATTGAGACAGGGGAGTTCGTCAAGGTCAGAATAACGGATGCAATGGAATACGATTTGATAGGAGACGATATTTATGAATCTGCCCAATAAATTAACGTTATTAAGAATGGCGTTGATTCCTTTTTTTATTGTTTTTCTGTTGATGGAAAATTACTATACGGCGGCGTTCCTTTTTATTGTAGCTTCTCTGACAGATTTTTTTGATGGATATATAGCCAGAAGGTATCATTTGATTACCAGCTTTGGCAAATTGATGGATCCCCTTGCAGACAAGCTTCTTGTTATGTCTGCTTTGATTTGCTTAGTTGAATTAGGAGATATTCCTTCATGGATGGTTATTATAATAATTTCACGTGAATTTATTATTAGTATTCTGAGGGCGGTTGCAGCCAGTGAGGGGATTGTTATTGCGGCAAGCAAGTGGGGAAAGTATAAAACCGTTTCGCAGATGGCGGCCATTATCAGCATTTTATTAAGGAATTATCCTTTTGAAATATGGGGATTTCCGTTTTCACTTATAGCAATATGGACCGCTGTTGCTTTAACCATCATTTCTGGTGTGGATTATATATTAAAAAACAAACAATTGTTTACAAAATAAATAAGGAGAAAAGGATATGAATTGCTCGCTGATTAGTGTTGGAACAGAACTGCTTTTTGGACAGATAACCAATACCAATACGGTATATTTGTCTCGGAAATTGAATGCATTAGGAATAAATGTATTATATCATTACACCGTCGGGGATAACCCGAATCGTTTGAAGGAAATTATGATATATGCGCTCAAAAAGTCAGATCTTATAATAACAACAGGAGGGTTGGGACCTACTCAGGATGACCTGACAAAAGAAATAATAGCTGAAATTCTGGAAGAACCATTAATACTTCACAAATCTTCATACGAAAGACTGGAGTCCTTTTTCAAAAACATCCACAAAAAAATGACACAAAATAATATAAAACAAGCGTACCTTCCCCAGAATGCCGAAATTTTTCAAAATGATGTTGGAACAGCTCCGGGTTTTGCTTTGCTCAAAAATGATAAAACAATAATTTGTTTGCCCGGCCCGCCAAGAGAAATGAATCACATGTTTGAAAATTATACGGATAAATATTTGAGGAATAGAACATCGCATATCATTCATTCAAAAATACTGCGTTTTATTGGTATAGGAGAGTCTGCCCTTGAGACGGAGCTTCTTGATTTGATTACTGAACAAATAGATCCTACTCTTGCTACCTATGCAAAAGATGGAGAGGTCAGTCTTAGAATTACTTCAAAACGGAATTGTATCAAAGACGCTGAGGATGCAGTCAATGAAATGATAGAAAAGATTAAAAGCAGATTAGAGTGCTACATATACAGTTATGATGATGAAGAACTTATTGAGGTAGTTGCAAAGAAACTATTAAAGCATCATATCAGTATTTCTGCAGCGGAATCATGTACAGGAGGTCTTTTTGCTTCTAAGCTTACAAGTATATCAGGTATTTCATCTGTATTTGACAGATGTCTTGTTTCTTATAGCAATAAGTCTAAAATAGATGAATTAGGAGTTAAGCCGGAAACACTGGATGATTATGGTGCAGTCAGTCCGGAAACAGCGATAGAAATGGTAAAAGGAATAAAAAATGTTTCGGGAAGCCGATTGTGCTTGGCTGTAACCGGAATTGCCGGACCTGAAGGAGGTACAAAAGATAAACCTGTGGGGTTGATTTATATTGCTATGGCATTCGATGATGAGGTGTCTTATCAAAAGTTTAATCTCAGAAAAACCGGAAGAAGTTGGAATAGGAATTATACGGTGCTTTTAATGCTGGATATGATTAACAAAGCTCTGGATAAGAAACTTATAAACTGACAACTTTCGCATCTGTCAATTATACTGAACTAATTGGAATTGGACTATACCCAATTTTCTTCAAATCATGAACGGAAATGAGATAGCATATATTTCATATTAAAAACTACACTCTCACCCACATGAATAATATTTGATAAAAATGTAAAAATATGTTAATGTATATTTATAGCTTTTTATGATTGACTTAGGGTTTAAAATGATATAAGATAGAATAAGAACATATGTTCTTGATTAGTAAAGGGTGGTGGAATTCTTATGGCAGTAAATAATGACGAAAGAAGTAAAGCGCTGGATGCTGCGATGCTTCAAATACAAAAACAATTCGGCAAAGGGGCTATTATGAAACTGGGGAGTGAAGATGCAAGGCTGAATGTCGAAGCGGTTTCAACGGGGTGCCTGAGTCTGGATATCGCTACAGGTATTGGTGGTATTCCAAAGGGAAGGATTACAGAAATATATGGTCCGGAATCTTCAGGTAAAACAACCATTGCCCTGCATATTATTGCGGAGGCTCAAAAAGCTGGAGGCAAAGCGGCTTTCATAGATGCAGAACATGCTCTGGACCCTGAATATGCATCTAAACTTGGTGTAGATGTAGATGAGCTTTTAGTATCTCAGCCGGATACGGGAGAACAGGCGCTGGAAATCTGCGAAATGCTTGTAAGAAGTGGAGCTGTGGATGTTATTGTTATTGATTCTGTTGCAGCACTTGTTCCGAGAGCCGAGATACAGGGAGAAATGGGCGACAGTCATGTAGGGTTGCAAGCCAGGCTTATGTCGCAAGCCCTTCGAAAATTAGCAGGTGTTATCAATAAATCCCATAGTTCGGTAGTATTTATCAATCAGCTAAGAGAAAAAGTAGGCATTATGTTCGGAAACCCTGAGACAACTACAGGAGGCAGGGCATTAAAATTTTATTCGTCGGTCCGACTGGAAGTGCGAAGAATTGAAAATATTAAGGCGGGTGATGAGATACTTGGAAATAAAACCAGAGTAAAAGTGGTTAAAAATAAAGTTGCACCGCCTTTTAAGCAATCAGAAGTAGATATTATGTATGGCAGAGGTATCTCAAGAGAGGGTGATGTTCTGGATTGCGGTGTTCAGCAAAAAGTCATTGATAAAGCCGGTGCGTGGTACAGCTATGATGGCAATAGAATCGGACAGGGGCGTGAAAATGTAAAGCAATATCTTAAAGAAAATCCCTCAATGGTTCTTGAAATCGAAAACAAAGTAAAAGCCGCATTGGGATTAAGAGTTACCAATAATGCTGAAAATGCGCAGAATGAGTAAACATACCTTATAACCAAATATTTCTAACATAGTTTTTGTCGAAGAAAAGAGGAGTTTATATTATAATGTTGAATATATAAAGAATTGCTTTTATAAGCGATTCTTTTTTATAATAAGACTCGGAGGTTGAATACATGATAGGCAAACGCTTTTTTACTTTTAGTTTTAAAATACTGTTGACGTCGGCGGTTGTGACATTGGCAGTGAACACAGGAAATGTATATGCGGAGGAATTAAAAGGATTTATTATTCGGGATGTTCAGTCAAAGTATACAGCTCAGACTGATGGTGCGGTGACGGGCACATTCAACATGAATTCTATTATAGATGTAAAAGATGTTTATGGAGATTGGGTTTTAATCGAGGATGACGGTGTCTCAGGTTGGATAAGAAATCATAATCTTTTTATAAAAACAAAATCTGAAAAATTGGTTAGCTTTGGTAAGATCACAGCAACTATTTTAAACGTTCGACAAAATCCTGATTTAAATGCAACCATATTAGGGAAACTTACAATGGGAGATGATGTATTTATACTTGATATCAGTGAAGATTGGTATTTTGTAAAAAACGACAAAATAGAAGGATGGGTATTTTCGCCATATGTGAAAGTTCAACTTCAGGACAAAAAAGGGAAGATGACATATGAGGTAAAAACAGAGGAGGTCAGCAGAGGCGGTGCAGTTTCGAGAGAATCTTTAGATACCCCTGAAGATCCTTCTTCTGAAGAAGAAAAAGAGATTCAAGTAGAGGTGCTTGATTATAAAGATGGTGAATATTACATAAAAGATGAAAATGGCACCTTTAAATGGGTAGATTCAGAGGGCGTTGAGATATCAGATTCTTTAACAATAGAAAACATGAAGAATGAAAGAATCATAGAAATTGCAAAAGAGTATTTAGGAAAGCCCTACAAATGGGGTGCTTCCGGTCCATATAGCTTTGATTGTTCCGGGTTTACGAAATATGTATTGAATCAGGTTGGGATACAAATCCCCAGAGTATCCCGTGATCAAGCTAAAGTGGGACAGGCAATAGACCGAAATGGGCTACAAGCCGGTGATTTAGTTTTTTTTGATACAACCGGCTCTATGAACAATGTGATTTCTCATGTAGGTATTTATATTGGGAACAATCAATTTATTCATGCTTCTTCAAGTAAGTCCGGAAAATATGTTAGAATTTCATCTATGAAAGAAGCCTTTTACAATGCCCGTTACGTTACTGCACGAAGATACAGATAACAAGGTCAAAGGTATCGGATCTCGGGTTTCAATTAATAATGAAAAAATGGGCTTTATTAAATAATGTAGTTTATTTTTATCATAATATGGCTGCCTTCGGTAATACAATTATATATCGGAGGTGATTTTTTTGAGAAAATACAGAATTAATAAAAACGATGGGATAAGGCATCTGTTGATTGTTTTTTTAATGATTACTTTAGGTGCTGTAATCATTGGTTATTTTGGGACAAGATATTTTATATATCCTATTCTTATTAAAGAGTCTGATGCTCAGTTAACTAATATTGAAGAACATGATCAAGGCACGGTGCCGCAGGCAAATGAACCGGTTCAACAATTGAAGGAGGCTGAAGAACTTGCAGAACCTGAGAAAAACATTAATGCTTTTTATATTTACCATGTTCAATTAGGAAATTTCAGCACTGAAAAAAATGCCGATTCGCTTATTAATAGGCTTGAAGAAGATAATATATACGCTTATGTATTTGAGGATGACGGATTCAAAGTTGTAACAACTCCGGTTATAGATTATAATCAGGCTGAGGTTATAAAAGATAATTTATTGGCTTATGCTGAAGATGCCTTTATTTTTAAAAGGCAAATACAAGTTGATAATGTATCTGTTGAAACAACAATAACCAACATCCTTAATGATTTAAGAGAAGCCCATTCTCAGCCGGACAGCAATCAGTGGATTAAGAAACTGAAAGGCGCTTTTCAGGATGGGTTAGGGGATTCACAGATGAAACAAGAGACGATACAAGCTTTTCAGAGTATATACGATGAGGTAAATCAAATTGACGCATGGGAAAATAATTTGTTTGATATTGAAAAAAGGATTATAATAATGATTGAAGAGATTATAAGTTAGTCGGAGGAGAAACATGAAGTTATTGGAAATAAAGAAATTACTGGATTGTAAGTGCATTATGGGCAAAGAATATATTGATGAATATGATGTAGAGTATGCTTTCGGATGTGATTTAATGAGTGATGTTCTTGCATTTTCTAATCATGAAACACTGCTTCTTACTGGTCTGACAAACCCCCAAGTTATTAGAACGGCAGAAATGATGGATATCAATGCTATTGTATTCGTAAGAGGTAAGCGACCTGATGATAAAACTATTGAATTAGCTGAAAAATATCAAAAAGTATTGCTTTGTACCCGAAAAATTCTCTACACTTCCTGTGGCATTCTGTATAAGCATGGACTGAAGGGAGTAACCATAAATGACTGATTATTCCGGGTTTTTAAAATATGAATACGAAGTGGAAAGATATGATTTTACAAGAGCAGGCGAAGCCTCCAGTGCAATTAAAGCCCGGCTCAAAAAACTTGGTTTGGATAACAGTTTGGTTCGCAGAATTGCTATTGCAGCTTATGAGTCGGAGATCAATATCATTATACATTCTTTTGGAGGCTCTCTTACTTTATATATATCTACGAACAAGATTATTATTGTGGCAAAGGATAGCGGTCCCGGAATCGATGACATAGAACTGGCAATGAAGGAAGGCTATACAACTGCCTCTGATAAAGCACGTGAATACGGTTTCGGGGCAGGTATGGGGCTTCCAAACATAAAGAGATTTTGTGACCATCTTGATATAGATTCTTCAAAGAATCAGGCGACAACGATTGTTATGACATTTGTTATTACTAATGTGGATGGTGAAAAGAAATGAAAATGGATCAATTATTTAAAAACAATCAATTTGAGCAATTGACTATATTGGAGTTGGACAAGCAGATTAAAGGCTTGTATTATGGAGATTTACTGAGTTGGGTTATGTCACATGCAAAAGAAGGGGACGCTTGGGTTACGGTTCAAACCCATGTTAACATCGTAGCAGTCGCATCATTGCTTAATTTAAGCTGTATAATTATTCCTGAAGGCAATACGGTTGATCAGGATGCCATCGATAAAGCAAACGATGCCAACATCCCGATTTTTTCCACTGAACTAAATGCTTATGAGATATTCATGTATTATCATAAAGAATCGAAAAATTAAGTCAGGAATGAAAAAGATGAATTTATCTTATGACTTTCATATTCATACGGCATTATCCCCATGTGCTTCAGATGACATGACGCCGAATAATATAGTAAATATGGCCACTCTTAAAGGACTGGATATTATCGGCATCACAGATCATAATAGTACAGAGAATTGTATTTCTGTTATAAGGGCTGCTGAGAATAAAGAATTACTTGTTATACCCGGAGTAGAATTGCAGACCATAGAAGAAGTCCATCTTCTCTGTTTTTTTGAAAAAATTTCAAATTTAAAAGACTTTCAAGATGCAATTGATTCTTCTATGATAAAAAGAGATAATAATATTGACATTTTTGGCAACCAATTGGTTATGGATGAAAAAGATAATATAATAGACCGAAAGCAATATATGCTTCTGACTTCGTCCGGATTGTCTCTTAATCAGGCTGTCTGTCTTGTTTCTGAAATGGGAGGTGTTGTAGTCCCTGCGCATATAGAAAGAAAGAGTTATTCAATCATAACGAATCTGGGATTTATTCCAGAGGAATTAAATCTATCCTATTTGGAAATATATCAGCCGGATAACTTGCCTGATCTAATAGCAAATTTTGATTATTTAAGGAATTATAAGTATCTTTTTAATTCTGATGCTCACGCATTGGGATGTATTTCAGAGCCGAAAAATTTCATCGAATGCCGATCAAAATCTATCTTTGAAGTTATTAAGACAATAAGAGACGGAGGGCGCTATAAATGAAAGAACTTTCTTTGCATATTTTAGATATTGTTCAGAACAGCATAAGTGCAAAAGCTTCTCAAATTGAAATAATAATTCATGAAGATACGAATAAGAATATATTGTCTATCGAAATTAAAGATAACGGTATTGGCATGGATAATGAAACACTTCAGAAAGTGACGGATCCATTCTGGACATCAAGAACAACAAGAAAAGTGGGTTTGGGTATCCCTCTTTTTAAGGCTGCCGCAGAAAGATGTGACGGTCATTTTTATATAAACTCCGAAAAGGGTAAAGGAACTATAATAAAAGCTGAATTTAAACGAAACCATATAGATAGAGCTCCTCTCGGAGATATTGCGGATACTATTTCATTATTGATTCTGACCAATGAAGGGATTGATTTTAAGTACACACATCAGTTCAACGGTCGTTCGTACAATCTTAATACCGTAGAAATAAAACAGATTATTGGAGATATGCCGATACATCATTTTGATATAATTGAGTGGATAAAAAAGGATGTACATCAAGGGATTGAAGAGATAAAACTACAATAGTTAGTTAATTATTTAACTTTGTTAACTCTCTAATTCCCACATGGATTTTTATAATCGATATAAAAAACGGCAGCTTAAATAATTATCCATAAAAATGCAAAGGTGAATACATGTAAAAAATGAGAAAAGAATAAAATTCATTAGAAAACATGGTCTTTCTGACCATATTTTTTTTATGTCACTTATGAAGTATTGCTGCAAATATTGAATTATCATTAAAAAAAACTGCAAAAATGTTAAATAATATACAAAAAAACATTGACTTTTCTTACCCAAAAGAGGTATGCTAAAGGTAAGAAATGTTAAATAATTAACGAATAATAAGTTGTTATATCGTGTTTCAAGATTCTTATTATTGTCAAACGATAATTATTGTTTTCAATCTTGCAAAAAAGGAGGAATTTCATCGGTTTATTTATGTGAACATTAGGGATTAATTGGGCAGATATTTATGCTTGTATATTAATTAGAAGGAGGCTATATTATGAATTTTTCAGAAACTAAAGAGCAAGAATTTGTCAGAAAAATGGTTAGAGAATTTGCTATTGAAGAGGTGAGACCTATTGCTGCGGACATAGATAAAGAGCATAGATTTCCAACTGAAACAGTAGAAAAAATGTCTAAATATGGGTTGTTGGGAGTGCCGTTTCCAAAAGAATTAGGTGGGGCAGGCGGAGATAACGTCTCATATGCAATTACAGTTGAAGAGTTATCAAGAGAATGCGCTTCAACAGGTGTTATTTGTTCAGCTCATACATCCCTATGTGTATGGCCTATTTGGGCATGGGGGACTGATGAGCAGAAACAGAAATATATGATTCCTTTGGCAAAGGGAGAAAAACTTGGTGCCTTCGGACTGACTGAGCCTAACGCCGGTTCGGATGCAGGCGGACAGCAGACGAGAGCGGTTGATATGGGAGACCACTGGTTGCTGAATGGTACAAAAGTATTTATAACCAATGGTGGATTTGCAGATGTATTTGTAATAGTAGCAATGACAGATAAATCTAAAGGAACAAGAGGCGGAATTTCAGCTTTTATTATTGAAAAAGATTTCGAAGGATTTGCTATCGGCAAGACTGAAGATAAGATGGGTATCTGTGCATCTTCTACTACTGAACTTATTTTTCAAAATTGTAAAGTTCCAAAGGAAAACCTTCTTGGTAAGGTTGGAGAAGGTTTTAAAGTTGCCATGTCAACTCTTGACGGAGGACGTATCGGAATTGCTTCTCAAGCACTGGGAATCGCACAAGGTGCATTAGATGTTACTGTTGAATACTTGAAGACGAGAAAGCAGTTTGGAAAGAAGCTTTCCAAGATGCAGGCACTTCAATTTGATATTGCTGAAATGAAGACCAGGATCGAAGCTTCGAGATTGTTGATATATAAAGCTGCAGACATGAAGGATAAACATCTTGCATATGGTCCTGCTTCTGCGATGGCCAAATTATTTGCAGCCGAAACAGCGATGTACGTAACGACTAAGGCAGTTCAGTTACATGGAGGCTATGGCTTTATTAAGGATTATCCTGTTGAAAGAATGATGAGAGACGCAAAAATTACTGAGATATATGAAGGAACATCCGAAGTACAAAAAATGGTAATCGCAGCATCTGTAATTGGTAAATAGAAGAGGAGGTAAAAAAATGGCATTTAAAATTATTGTATGTGCAAAACAAGTTCCTGACACAAGTGAAGTTAAGATCGATCCGGTCAAAAATACGATTATGAGAGAAGGCGTACCAAGTATTTTAAATCACGATGATGCAAATGCACTTGAGGAAGCTCTTAAAATGAAAGATCAATACCCGGATACCACAGTAACCGTCATAACAATGGGACCTCCGCAGGCAAAGGATATGTTGCTGGAATGCTTGGCTATGGGTGCGGATGAAGGCGTCCTTGTAAGCGACAGAGCTGTAGGAGGATCAGATACATGGGCGACATCTAATGTACTTGCAGCTGCTATTAATAAACTTGGAGAATTTGACCTAATCTTTGCAGGACGTCAGGCAATTGACGGAGATACGGCGCAGGTTGGACCGCAGCTGGCTGAAAAATTAGACTTACCGCAGGTTACTTATGTAGCGGAATTCAAAATAGACCCGAATATGAAAGATATTACGGTTAAAAGAGTTTTGGAAGACGGATATGAAATGATAAAAATCAAGACACCATGTATATTAACTGCAATCAATGAATTAAACGTACCAAGATATATGTCCATAGGCGGTATTTATGATGCTGCCAATAAGGAACTTAAGGTATGGAATGCAAAGGATATAGCAGTTGATTTAAATACCGTAGGTTTGGAAGCATCTCCAACAAATGTATTCCGTTCATTTACACCTGTTCCCAAGGGAAAGGGTATGATGATCGAAGGTGACACTCAAAAGGATATCGCACAGAATCTTTTGATAAATTTAAAAGCGAAGCATGTAATTTAAGTAAAAGGAGGAAGATTATAATGGCAATAAATGTTATTGAAGATAAATGTAAAGGCTGTAAATTATGTATAAAGGCTTGCCCCTTCGAAGCGATAGAAATGGTCGGGAAATTAGCGGTTATCAACGATAAATGTACCGGCTGTAATGCATGTATCCCGGTCTGTCCATTCGATGCTATTGAAAAGACTGCCGAAGAGGATGGCCCTGTAGATCTTTCCGAATATAAGGATGTGTGGGTATTTGCAGAGCAGAGACAAGGCAAACTGATGAATGTAGCACTTGAATTGATCGGCGAAGGACAAAGATTATCAAGAGAGCTGAATGATGCGAAAGTATGTGCGCTGATCGTCGGAAACAAAGTTGAACATTTGGCAAAGGAGTGCTTTGAGCATGGTGCGGATGCGGTTTATTTGATTGAAAATGCTCTATTAGAGAACTTTACCACGGATGGTTTTACAAAGGTCATGGTAGATGCTATTAAGGAATATAAGCCTGAAATTGTTCTGTACGGTGCAACACACATCGGCAGAGATTTGGCTCCGAGAGTTGCGGCAAGATTGAATACCGGGCTTACGGCAGACTGCACAAGACTAGATGTTAAAGTATCCAGCTATATTGATTATGCTGTCAAGAATACGACCTTGGATACATCCACTTTAGACCCGGATTCGGATGATAAAGGTTTGAAACAGACACGTCCTGCATTTGGCGGAAATCTCATGGCAACCATCGTTTGTCCCAGAACAAGACCTCAGATGGCAACAGTAAGACCCGGTGTTATGCAAAAAATAGAAACGATCAAAGGGGCAGCCGGAGAGATTATTAAAGTTAAACCTCAGATTGCAGCGTCCGATATTCGTACAGAAATCATAGATATTGTAAAATCGGCTAAAGAGATTGTTTCCTTGACGGATGCAAAAATCATATGTTCCGGCGGCAGAGGCCTTGGGGATGCTTCGGGTTTTGAACTGATTAAGAAACTGGCCGATAAGGTTGGCGGTGTAGTTGGTTCTTCAAGAGCTGCGGTAGATGCCGGATGGATCGATCATTCACATCAGGTTGGGCAGACGGGAACAACCGTAAAGCCAAACATCTATTTTGCCTGCGGCATCTCAGGTGCGATTCAGCATTTAGCCGGAATGCAGACATCCGATATCATTATTGCTATCAATAAAGATCCGGATGCGCCGATTTTTGAAGTTGCAGATTATGGCATCGTCGGAGATCTGTATAAAGTAATTCCCGAGCTTATTGAAGAGTGGGAAAATGCTGAAGAACTGTACAGCGCATCTTTATATCACAAAGAAGAAATAACTGAAGAGGAAGCAGCTTCTTAACAGCTTACCTTTACTTTTATAAGATGAGTATGTATGAAGAAAATATTATAATTCAGCTTTCCATGATAGATTAAAATGTGAGGCGGCTCAAACGAGCCGCCTCACATTTTAAGAAAGTGACATTGGGGACGGTTCTTTTTGACACGCCAGTGACATTGGGCAGGTGACATTGGGCAGAAGTGACATTGGGGACGGTTCGAAACCACTGAAAAAGTCCCCGTTTTAACAAGTTATAACTATAAATTTTTTGAGTATTTTGCATTTTTTCAAATAGAATACTAAAAAATCAATAAAACAAATATTTGTAGAGGATACCAGCTTGGCTATCCTCTTAATATTTACTGCGATTGCCGTAAGTTTTGCCTGAGTACTCATACTCCTCAAACCGTACCCCCTGGCACGGTCTAAACCATGAAATCTTTTCATTTCTCCATTTTTG
>CAZKKX010000065.1:0-12790 GCA_964553505.1 uncultured Eubacteriales bacterium
CTATTATGATTATTGAAGATAGTGAAAATTAGTTTACTTTATAATTCAATATATTTTGTACGAACACCTTCAATGGCATTCAACTCATTCATGAAAGAGTCCAAGTTGTTTTTACCGGAAACAAGTTGAAGAATTATCAGTCCTTCTTCCGAGCAAACGTCTCCTGCCTCATGCAACCCAATTCGAGCTTTAATATTGCAGCCATATTCTGTGAATAGATCCTGTACTCGGTCGATCTGTTTACTCCTATGATTAACCGCTAATGCCAATATCTTATGTTTTTCCATTTATTAGTTACCTCCTTATCTTTTACTATTTTCCCATTATCTTTTTTAAGTAATTCAATGTAAATTAAGGACGTTTTTCCTTTAACTGTATTTTAAAACAAAATTCAACAGAAAACAGCAGAACAGTCGAAGAACCATACTGCTGTTTCTAAGAATAAATGCCAAATATTTAATAATTCTTTGATTCAATCTCAAAATATGCCATAGGATGATTGCATACAGGGCATATTTTAGGTGCTTTGTCGGATAATAATGTATGCCCGCAGTTCCTGCATTTGAAAGTTACTTCTTGATTTTTTTCGAAAACCTTATTGTTCTTAACATTCTTCAATAAAGTTTTATACCGCTCTTCATGCTGTTTTTCAATTGCAGCTACACCTTCAAACAATATAGCAATGTCATTAAAGCCCTCTTCTCGTGCTTCAGAAGCAAAACGGTTATACATATCTGTCCACTCATAATTTTCCCCGGCAGCTGCAGAAACCAGGTTATCTTCGGTTGTAGAAATGCCGTCTAATAATTTAAACCATATTTTCGCATGTTCCTTTTCGTTATCCGCCGTTTCCTGAAAAATCGCAGCGATTTGCTCATATCCTTCTTTCTTTGCTTTTGAAGCAAAATAAGTATATTTGTTTCTCGCCTGAGATTCTCCTGAAAAAGCTTCTTGCAAATTTTTTTCAGTTTTTGTTCCCTTTAAATTCATTATTATTTCCTCCTTACCATTTACCTTTACTAATATGTCCTGAAATCTCGGCTTTTGCTCTTTGCTTGATGATATATATTTCATCTTTTGCCTTAGAAAAAACATCTACACATGGGGGATCTAATTTTAAATCAATTCCTTCTTTGCATAAATTAACGATTTTATCACAAAGATGGATCATTTCCATATGTATATCGTTTGTTCTTTCTGAAGTATATATCTTATCTTCTTCTTCTTTGGACAGTTTAGTAAATTTTTCCTTGGGCGCACCACATTTCGGACATTTTGTCGGAGCATCATCTCCCTCGACTATCATGCCGCATACAGTACATTTCCAAAGCATATAAATCACTCCTTTATTATTTTGTTTAAATATATATTTTAACCGGCAAATCCTACCGGAATTTTTCCATTGACTGCTCTGATAATTTCACCGGCTTTTTCTTCGTCAAAGGCGCTACAGAGCTCAATAAAATCAATTCCTGAATCAGCCATTTTTTTTGCCTCCTCACAAGCCTGTTTCATGTTACTTACACCAACAACATTTGTATCCAACTCCTCTGAGTTTAACTCGATATTATGTGTTTCGGGTTTAAAACCTTCTGCTTTTACAATAATGCCGTAAGTTTTGATATCATCCAGTGCATTGAACTTTTTCATTTCAGTATCAATATAACGTACAAATTTAATCTTAATATCTTGTTTTATCCTTGATTTAATTTCATAAACTTTTTCCTCATCAAAATCTCCGCATAAATCAATAAGCTCTACACCTTCTTTAACCGCTTTCTCTACAGTTCTACAGGTCATCTCCATAGAACTTACCCCAAATACATTAACTTGGAAAGAATCTGATTCAAATGAATCATAATAGGCTTCAGGAGTCAATGTCTCTGAGTTCAGAATAAAAGCATACTTGAAAATGTTCATACTCAAACCTCCGTTTTTATTTTTATTGGAAGAATTTATTATAACTATTTTACCATAGCCATTTTTGTTTTAACATCTAATATATACCGCAATGGATTGTCGCATAAACAAAATTTTAAAACTTTTTTACTATAAATAAAAAGGAGAGTTATAGACTCTCCTTAATTTACCACTTATCGTTGCTCGAATAATTATTTCTATTGTTATTTCTTTGTTGTTTTCTTGCTCTTCTGCACTCAGGGCATCTTTGTGGCTCGTTTTCGAAGCCCTTTTCTTTATAAAACGCCTGTTCTCCCTCTGTAAAAGTAAATTCATTGTTACAATCTTTGCACACAATTGTTTTGTCTGCCATTAATTTTTTACCTCCTAATTTAACTTGGACCTTGACATTCTTAATACTTCACTCCAACTAAATTAAGGAGGGGCACAAGAATCAATCCATAAGTTACATTAACTAACGATTTTAATATACCACACCCCCTTCTATTTAACAAGTAGTTTGGATTATATTTATTAAAAATATTCCTCTACAAAGCCTAAAATATCACCACTTTCTTCTTATCTTTATGTTCTCCAATTCCTTTTTCATTTCAGTTCTGATTTTCTCCTTAGAAAGATTTAAGTTGCCTGAAAAGACATCTATCATTCTTTCGACAAATTTCTTTTTCCAATTGGTAAAAGAAGGATCATAAGTTAAGGCAAAAGCAGCCATCTTTCCTATATCTGTTTCAATATTTCCTGCTACACAATCTTCAAAGTCAATTCTTGAAATTTTCCTGCCCATAATAATATAGTTCCTGAAATTCATATCTCCTAAAATCATATTCTCTTTATATTCTCCCAAAAAGCAATATAGTGATTTGTGAAATTCGGCAAAGCGATTCAAAAAATTCTCATATCCCTCCGATAAATCGATTTCAAGCTCTGTAAAATAGTCCATCAGAGTAATTCCGTTTATATATTCCAAGTACAACTGCCTATCCGATTTCATTAAAACTTCGGGAACATTTAATTTCTTTTGAACAAGAAAATTTAAAATATCATTTTCCTTTATAAGTGCATGCTTATCAGTATATTTTTTTAATACACAAATGCATCCTTTATTATCTACTTTACAGACGCTATGCTTTTTACTTTTAAAAAATTCAATGATTTCCATCATTATAATCCTATAGTTATTTCTATCTTAGATTTATCTTCATAGCCATCTAATTCTCCAACTACTCCTAAAACAGCATTGTATAATATTTTTTCTACAAAAGGCACCATATTGATTTCATTTCCATTAATTTTTAAACGGGTTTTATGACTGTTAATTATACAATCTTCTCTCTTTGCATTTCCTTTGATTATCTCAACACATAACCGGGCACATGAATAACCACAGGCATCGCAACAATCTTCAGGAAAATCAGGCAAACGTTCAAATACTTTATCCTCTAATAAATCAACCATCTTTACAATATCCGTTTCACTGTTTATAACAGGGATTCCTTTATACGAATCCATATGATTAGAAACGATTCCTGAAATAGCAATAATCGTTTCATCTAACCGCTCTTCTATTTCCTCTGTATTGTGGGCAGTAATTATTTTAGGCGCATTAATATCTTCAACACCTTCCAATACGACAAAATCATGATTGTATGCTCTCAATATTTCATTCATCGAAAGCTTATTCTGATATAGAATGTCTGTTTCATACTGCCCTCTTGCTGTAACCAACTGAGAGCCGGCTTTTCTGTGTCTGTCGGTATTGGTCCCTTCATTGTCAATTTTAAAAGCCTCAAAATGAATCTCCTTTACTGAACCTACGGAATAATTTCTTCTTCTAAGCTCCCTGATAATGTTTTCAATAGTTGTTGTTTTTCCTGACTTTGTAATTCCAAATACAGAAAATATTTTCATTCTTATTCCTCCATTATAAGTGTAAGTTGTAGGGATAGCCTGCAAAATATAATGAATAATTTATAATGAGCAATGAATATATGAACTAGACTGTGTCATACATAGTTTCTGACCACCAATCTTAAATCTTAAACCCTTGAATCCCAATTCCTGTCTCCTTAAGTATAGTACAGTGTAATTCCGGCTACTGCTGTAAAAAAGCTGACTGCTATGATGATATAGTCTAAAGGATTGATTTTTAAAATCAGATAACTGGTTCGAAAAGGATAAGCTCTGAAAGCTCTGGTCTCCATGGCAATTGATAATTCCTGAGCTTTTAATATAGCATTTGATACCACAGGAAAAAACAAGTAAGAATACACAGTCAGTTTTTTCTTAACCGGTATTTTTTCAAAATCAACACCTCTGAGTTGAAGAGCTACAGAAGCATCCTTAAATTCCTCCATAAACGTGGGCAAAAATCGTATTGCTACGGAAACCATAAATGCAATTTCATAGGGCATCTTCCATTGAACCAGACCTTGGACGATATCTCTGTAGCTTGAAGTCGTCAAAATAGATGCAGAAGCAATAACAATACCTATTCTAAGTGCAAACGCTGCAGCCTTTTGTAAACCCATATCTGAAATAATGGCAACTGATCCCACTGCGATAATAGGATTTCCTCCCTTGAAAAATATACTTTGCACAATAACTAACACTACAATCATGTACAGTATTCGTTTAAACTTTCTCAAAATCTTAAGTATGCTCACCTTTAATAATTTCAATATAATAATCGTAATAAATAAAATTCCTATCATTATCCTGATGTCGTTTATCAGTACACCCATACCGGACAAACTCATAACCATAGATAGTTTGGAACGCGGATCAAGTTTCGAATTTGGAATCATAGGTAACCATTCCTCCCTCTATTTCAATGACCCTTTGTGCATGGGTCAAAGCGAAAGACTCATCATGAGTAATCAACATGATCCCTTTACCCTCATCATGGTATTGTTTTAGAATTTTTGATAGTATCTCTTTTCTTTCCGGATCCAATGAAGTAGTAGGCTCATCCAGTATTAAATATCCCGGATTATTAATTAAGAGTGCTGCCAATGCAAGGCGCTGCTTCTCTCCTCCGCTTAAATAAAAAGGACTCATGCCCCTAAGATGTTCAATCTGAAAAAGATTCATCATCTTTGATGCTTGCTCCTCAATCATACATTCTTCATATCCTTTTAACTCAAGAATGAAAGATAGTTCTTCATATACTGTGGCGGCAAACAACTGGCGTGAAGGGTTCTGAAATAAATACCCAATTTTCTGACCTTTTTGACCAAGATTCATCTTTTCAGAATCTTCATCAAAGATAACAATGTTCCCTTTACATGGTTTTATTATTCCCATAATAAGCTTACCTAATGTTGTTTTCCCACTGCCGTTTCTACCTAAAATTACCGTAGTTTCACCATCATAAATAACCAAAGATAAACTTTCAAAAAGTCTTTGGTTTTCATTGTATGAAAAACTTATTTTATTTAGCTCAATTGATCTTCTCATAACTGCACCATCTGATTTGAAATTCATTGTTCAAATATTCTATTATTTTTTAGTATCAACATTTTATCTGCTATATCTAAATTCTTATGATCATGATCAATAAGTAACATTGTCTTCCCTTGCTTCTTTAAAGAGTCCAATACACTTTTTATCAACTTCTTCCCTGATTTATCTATTTGAGACATGATTTCATCACAAATCAATATCTGCGGCTGCAATGTCAAAACAGAAGCAATGGCAATCAATTGTTTTTGGCCTCCGGATAGCTGATTTGGATTAGAATATCTGTAATCTTCCATATTAACAAGTCTGAGGGCTTCAGAGATGCGTCTGCCTATTTCTTCCCTTTCGATACATAAATTTTCAGGGCCAAAAGCCAATTCATCCTCTACCGTAGGTGAAAAAAGCTGCGTTTCCGGATTCTGAAATACACTCCCTATCTTTGTAGCAATCTCAGGAAGCGCCATTTCAAGTATGTTTTTTCCTAAAACCTCTACATTGCCTTTAATATCACCTTTGTAGACATGGGGAATGATACCTGAAATACACCGGCATAATGTACTTTTCCCGCTGCCGCTCATTCCCATTAAAGCAGTAATTTCTCCTTCCCTCAGTGCAAAATTAATGTCTTCCAAAACGTACTGAGACTTACCTGGATATCTAAAATATAGATGACTGACTATAACTGCATCCATTTTATCTCACCTCTATAGTCGTTAGCCATTTACATCTTCTTGAACTAAAGGTATCACTGACAACAATGGTCTGATAAGGGCCACTGCCTCCTTCTTCTTTTGATTTTAATAGTTCTCCTTCTTCTGCATAAGTAAGATACACATTTTTGTCCATAAGGACTTCTTCCATGGAATAAGCAACAGTATATCCATCTACTGCGCTTAGGATTACTGTTTCTTTTTCATTAAAATCAACACCTTGTTGCTCCATAATATACTTGAGTTGAACTCCTGTATAATTTAACATAACCGGTTCTGTCTTTGACGTATCATAAACTGCTTCAAATTCTTCCACTTCTGCTGCCTGGATATCTTCCATTGACAAAGTTGCAACTTCCTCTCCCGACACCAATAATTTGACCTCAGCGCTACTCAGCATTTCCTTTCTTTCATCGGTATCCTCTCTGTTGAGAAATAAAGTAATACTTACAACAACTACCAGTATAATGATAAAAAAAATGACAATCTTAGTTGTTTTTTCCATAGATCACCCCTCCTTATTTTTGAATGACAATATAAGGAACGATCATGTCCTCATATCTACAAATACCATGTCTGCCCCCTTCCTCGGTTTTATGCATGCCATGATCTGCCGTAATAATGATAATGCCTTCCCAATTGTTGCTTAAGGTTTTCACATAACCGTCTATCCGAGATATGTATTGATTTACTTCTTCCGACATGGGTCCAAAAGTATGTCCCCTGTCATCGATGCCGTGAAAATGTATAAAGCATAAATCTATTTCATATGCTTTGGAAAGGGCAGCTTGGAAAACTTCATCATCGATATCTCCGTCTTTATTAGCATCTATATTTAAAATAGGTTGAATCTCCGTATTTAATATTTTGATATCTCCTTCAATCAAAACAGCATTTTTTTGATATTCCAAAGCCTTTCCAAAAATACTTACAGCATTATAATCTCGGATACTTCTGTCATGCACCCCATGAACATCTGGAGTTTTACCTGTAATCATGGTTGTAAATCCTGTATTTGTAACAGGCTTATAGGCGCTAAATGCTTTGGCTGCCGTCTCTAAAGATCCCATATATGGCATGTGTTGCTCCTCTTTTGCATACTCATACTGCTCATAGCTTAAACCATCCAGAAGAAATACCATCACTTTTCTGCCATTTTTTAAATAATAATCCGTATCATAAAAAGTATCCGTGATTCCCGGCAATAACCTTCCGCAGTAAATGCCTACAATTTCCTCCACTTCTGTATTCTTTGACTGAGAAACATAAGAAATCGTATTCTCATTCATTTTAAGATAACCTGTCGCTGATTCTATAACCTGTCGCCCGTCTTTTCCAAAAACCACAAAAATATCCTCATCATTTCTTTCAGAAAAAACATTATCCAAGGGCATTCGTTTCTCAGTAGTATAAACCGTTACATCATTCACGGTATCTTTTATTTCAACTTTTGATGTTCCTTCAAAGTTTATTTCATAAACACCATTTTTATAAAGTTGACCACAGGTTATATTCTTTATATTTTCATATTCGGTAAACAGGTTTACTCCAAATTCATTGTATTCATCCGACGATACAATTACAATTTCTTTTAAATGTTTGATATTACTGCTGATGGGATGTCTGAAATTCATGGCATTCCATCCGTGTTCTTCTGAAAAATTTATATAACTTTCTTCAATACCTTCCAGATTAATTTCAGAAGTCAATCCGTCTGTACCTACAAAAAGAATTGTGGAATAATCTGAAAGAGGTTTTACTTCATTTATCAATTCCGATAAAGGGATGCCCTCTGTTTTTTTATCATCATAATTAATTTCAACCGTATCATGATCTTCCATGTTTCTTACATGAATAGGATTTTCAACATCGCCCACCACTTTAAAATAATACCTGTATCCGATATCGTTTTTAGTGTTCAATATGCTGAAAAAAAATGCCCCCAGGAGCAAACCCATAATAAATATCAATGGCATCAATGCCTTCGATTTAAAAATCATCATATCCCTCTCTCTTATTATCTGTCATGTTTAGGTGTTTAAATCTTTTTACGATATTATAAGCAATAATACCGCCTAATCCTCCTGATAATGCCGCACAGCTTAACGAAAGCAATAAAGGAACCAGCGGCAGTCTGAAAAATGCCAGATTGGACAAATACGTTCCTGTTAAATTTGCGGCTGCCCCGGAAAAGAAATAATGTAAAAGATTAAAATTTTTCTTTTTAGAAAAAAGAAAAGGAATATCAGCTGCCAGCCCGGGCAAGGAATAAGTTATCAGACTGACAAATCCATGAGTTCCAAACAACCCCACAGACAATACCAATACAGCCTGCACAAATGCAATTAAAGTACCTGTACCGGGTCTTTTTACAAATCCGATTCCAAGTACTATCCATAGCATATAGAATCCTCCTGCAACAGCACCTCCGGGAATAAAAAGCGGACCTGTAATAATATGTACCAAAGGTACAATAATAGGCTTTGTTGCGATACCTAAAGATGCCATCATGGCAATCATAATTAAATTGAACATGGAAAAACGGTTTAAAAAATTCTTAAACTTACTCATGATATGCCTCCGTGGCTATCGAGACTGAAATTTATACCTTATTTATTGATTGTAATCTTAGACAACTCTCTAATCCACATATTCCCCGGCTCTCCCTTGGGCACAAGCTGAACAGAGCCTGTATCATCAATCAATTCTCCGTCTTTATAAAAAGCAAGGATGGTTTCACCTTCAACAATATTCGGAGTATATTCCTGAGCATAGCCGTCAGATGCCTCTATGGTCAATGAAGAATATTCTGAAACTCCTGCAAAGGCAAGGACATCTTTGAGGACAATGCCTGTCCAAAGATTTGTCTCTTCTGAGCCATCTTTCTTCGTTTGGACTGCTTCGATTTCTACCAGTTCAAAATCGGATGCATCTGCATTTGTAAAAGCAGTAGCTTCTGCCCCTTCAATGATAATAGAAAATTCAGGGAGCTCTACACTTTCAATACCGGATTCATCTGTTTCCGACGAAGGTGCTTCGCTGCCTCCACATGCAGTAAATGATAGTATCAATATCATAATTAAAAACAGAATATATAATTTTTTCATTTTTATCCTCCTCATATGTTCTTTTATTTGGATTCAATCATCAAAATATCTTTTACTGTTGAACTTTTGTCCAAATCCGAAAATTTTATCCTATATTCTCCCTCTGTGTCCTTTGCAATAATGCCGGTTTCTATATCTTCCGCTTTCACTTCAACGCTGTATCCGTCGGCACCGGTTAATACATAGTTAGATGACTTTGTAATATTTATGTCTGCAAAGATATCAGAAAGAGAAATTCCTCCTTCATCATTTACAGGATATTTAGCCAATGCCTGTTCTGCACTCATAAAGAGCGTATCCTCAACTGCACAATACAGTACATTCTTGACATACATACCTTTTGGCATATCCGGTGAAAGGAACAATGGTGCATCCTCACCAGTTATTTTTAAATAGCTGTTCATAAATATGTTCCCTGTTTCATTCTTTTCAAAACCATCTGATGCAGCAAATGAAACAGTTTCAATAGAAGGATCGACTTCAAACTGAGACATTAAGTCTTCAATTTTTACAGCCTTGTCAATATTCTCATAATAAGTGTAATCTTCCTGGTTCAGGGTTTTAAAAGCTGTTTCCATTAAAACAATATTTGTGACTTCTTCTGTTTCACTTTCACTGCCCTTGAGTGTTTCAATATTGGTAAGATTTCTTACCCAGTACATGGCTCTTTCATCAGGAATAACTGCTCTCAGGGGTTTTGTTTTGTCATCCAATGGCTCTTCGTTGATTTCATAAGCAAGAATAACATCCCTTGCCTTTAAAACCTCTGAAGGCACTTCAATCTGATACCCATCTCCTGCAACTAATCGGATGGCATATAGCTCTTTCTGGCTTGCATCAAAATTCATAAGAATATCATGAAACAAAGCTCCTTTTACATGATATTGCTCTTCGTTACCGGCAGAATCTATTGAAGTCACATGAGCAGATACCGGTTCATAATTATTCTTCACTTCTTTAACTGTAAGCTGTATCTCCTCTTCAGCCAAACCAGTTATGATAATATATTCTGACTCAGTTTCACTGTCATTATCAATCTGATCAGCAGACTCCGATGCACATCCGGAAAATAAAAACAAGCAGATTACAAGAAATAATGTAAGACCCATATGTTTTTTTCTGTCTAACAAATGAAACACCTCTCTATCCTTATATTCATATTATAATTCTCAATACACAAATTAACACTATAAACAACTGCTACATAAATAACTTTATAATTTTTATAAAAGTTTTATTGAACAACATCAGCCCCTTAGCCCAATAAAAAAACTTCCTTTCAATGATGAAAAGAAGCTAAGGAAAAAAATTTTCCAAAAAATCTCCTTTTCACACCGGAAGGCATGTCTGTTTCCAATCATACCCTGTCGACTTTTCTCCATACATATGAATATGCTTAGGCAAAAAAGTTCGGAGATAATACTAATATCAATAAATACTATAATAGATGTTATATTCAATGTCAAACATTGTTTCAACCCTAAATAAAGAAAGATTTATTCTTTTGCTTCGGTGTTTTTTATAACCGATTCTCCAAGATAAGCCTTCTGCACATCCGGATTATTCAGAAGGTCACTGCCTTTACCCTCTAATGTGATTTTTCCGGTTTCCAGCACATAAGCATAATCTGCAATCTCTAAGGCAGCCTTAGCATTCTGTTCAATAAGAAGTACCGTTACACCATTATCATTTATTTCTTTAATAATATCAAAGATATTCTTTACAATCAAAGGAGCCAATCCCAAGGACGGCTCATCCATCATAATCAACTTAGGCTTACTCATAAGAGAACGCCCAACTGCCAACATCTGCTGTTCTCCTCCCGAAAGGGTGCCTGCTACCTGCCATTCCCTCTCTTTAAGCCGCGGGAATAGCTCATATACTTTATTGATATCTCTTTCAATTTCAGCTTTGTCTATCCTTGTGTATGCTCCTAATATTATATTTTCTTTGACTGTTAGGTTTGGAAATATTCGTCTTCCTTCAGGAGTCAGAACAAGACCCTTTTTTACGATATCCCTCGTTTTGAACCCCGTTATATCTATACCGTCATAAACAATAGATCCTTCGCTCTTTTTTACCAGTCCCATAATACATCTTAAAGTGGTGCTTTTTCCCGCTCCGTTGGCACCAATTAGCGAAATAGTCTTTCCTTTTTCCACATTCAGATTGATTCCTTTGAGCGCATGTATTCCCCCGTAAAACACATGCAGATTTTCTATTTTTAACATTTTAATCCACTCCTAAATAAGCTTCTATTACTTTCTGATTGTTCTGTATTTCAAAAGGGTTTCCTTCTGCAATGGTAACACCATAATCCAAGACATATATTTTCTCGCAGACTCCCATTACCACCTGCATATGATGTTCTATCATGAGTATTGTCAAATTAAACTCATCTCTTATTTTTAAAATAAAATTCATTAAATCTTGTGATTCCTGAGGATTCATTCCTGCGGCCGGCTCATCAAGCAATAGCACTTCCGGTTCTGTTGCAAGAGCCCTTGCTATCTCTAACCGCCGTTGCATGCCGTAGGGCAGTGAATATGATTCTTCATCCTTCACATCGATCAATCCTACTTTCTCTAATAAATCAAAAGATTTTTCATACATTTCTTTTTCTTTCAGAGTATATTGAGGTGTTCTTATAACCGATGATATCCAATTTGACCTAAGCCGCAAATGATTTGCAACAAATACATTATCTAAAACCGAAAGTTCTTTAAAAAGTCGGATATTCTGAAAAGTTCTGGCAATACCAAGCTTGGTAATTTCATGAGGTTTTTTCATAGTAATATCCATATCTTTGTAAAAAACCTTTCCCTTAGTTGGAACATACACACCGGTAATCATATTAAATGCCGTTGTTTTCCCTGCGCCATTGGGTCCTATCAAACCTACAATCTGATTTTTTTCTAACTCTATCTTCAATTCGGATACTGCGGTCAGACCTCCAAATTGCATGGTTATATTATCTGTTTTTAATATCGCCATTGTCCTTCACATCCCTTTCAGCAATCTTTGGTTCTGAAAACAACACGCCTTGATATTTTTCGAAGCCATGACCAAGAAAACTCCTTAGTACCCATTAATCCTCTTTGCCAATAAAGGATAACAAGCATTAAAATAATTGAAAAAACAACCATTCTCATACCGGGAATCCCCTGAATTTGTATGAATCCGAAATCCATCTTTCCATCCAAAACTCTTAACACTTCCATCATAATGGTCACAATCACCGCAGAAATAACATTGCCTGTAATGCTTCCGATTCCGCCGAAAACAACAATCAAAACAATATTGAAAGTAAGAAGGAATCTGAACATAAGCGGGTCAATGGTACCCATGAGATGCCCTAACAATGCACCTCCTACTCCTGCTAAAAAGCTGCCTATTATAAAAGCCATCATTTTATGCTTGAAGAGGCTTATCCCCATTGCTTCAGCCGCTATTTCATCTTCACGTATGGCTTTGAATGCTTTTCCATAACTGCCTTTGATCAAAAGAATCATAAATATAATAGTGGCAATGGCAATTCCCCAGGTCCACCAGACATTAACCGTATTAGGAAGACCCTTTAAACCTAAGGCCCCA
>CAZKKX010000066.1:0-12757 GCA_964553505.1 uncultured Eubacteriales bacterium
CTGTAAGCTCTGCTGTAAGCTCTGTGAAATTGTCCAGAATACGGACAATTTCTTGTTGTACAGGTAGAGGGGGGAGGGGGATAACTACTTTTCCCATTCTTTTTTTTGAAATATTGTACCGTGTTACACCATTTGCAGTACGCTTAATCTGCGTTCTTATATCCTCTGTTCTGAATAAATATTTAGAAAAACCTGGTAACAATAAATTTTTATCATATAGGCGAAAACCAAAGCAAAAACTATTTAAATAAATTTTTTCATCAATCTTTTTTGTCAAAACAGAAGACATCCCACATTCATCAGGCGTTTCAGATGATCCGGTAAATAAAATATCTCCATATTCAATTATAGTTTGTTTTTCATCATTCTTTATTTTGACTCTATCCCTTATATCAATATCAAGTGATAAATTAGAGTAAATATTGCTGTATGTGGCATACTTAGCATTTCCTTCTGCAAAATCATCTTTTGACTTCCCACTAAGTCCACCATAAAACTTTCCTATTTCACCAAGAGTCTTGTATATGACCCCATCAGGACAAAACTCTGCAATCAACTCATCTAATATGCTCATTTGCCCACCTCAATTTCTGCAATGATTTTGTCTATTTCATCTCGCAAAGTCTGCTCCCTTGTTACGATTTTCTCAATCTCAGCATTTAAGGCAACAATATCAATCTTTTCTCGAGTATCTTCCTGTTCCACATAGGTTGAAACAGAAAGGTTGTAATCCTGCTTGGCAATATCGCTGTTTGGCACAAGCATAGCAAAATGTTCGATATCTTTCCGGTCTTTAAATGCGTCAAGAATAGTTTTAATGTTTGCCTCTGTCAGCTTGCTGTTATTAGTCACCTTGACAAATTCTTTAGATGCATCAATGAACAAGGTACTGTTTTCTGATTTAGACTTTTTCAGTACCATGATGCAGGTAGCAATACTGGTCCCGAAGAATAGGTTGCCAGGCAATTGAATGATACAGTCGATGTAGTTGTTGTCAATGAGATACTGCCTAATTTTCTTTTCTGCACCAGCTCGATACATTACACCGGGGAAACATACAATTGCTGCTGTTCCGTTTGTAGCAAGCCAAGAAAGACTGTGCATGATAAATGCAAGATCAGCCTTGGATTTAGGTGCCAATACGCCTGCCGGCGAAAAACGTGGATCGTTAATTAAAATAGGGTCGCTATCGCCTTTCCACTTTATGGAATAAGGTGGATTGGAAACAATAGCTTCAAAAGGCTCATCATCCCAATGTAGAGGATCAGTAAGCGTGTCACCGAGCACAATATCAAATTTGTCATAATCAATATCATGTAGGAACATATTGATTCGACACAGGTTATAGGTGGTAATGTTAATCTCCTGACCAAAGAAGCCAAGTCGCACATTCTCTTTCCCTAAGATCTTTTCAAACTTCAGCAGTAGAGAACCAGAACCGCAAGCGGGGTCATATACTTTATTGACTTCGGTTTTACCCACAATGGTAAGTTGGGTAAGAAGCTCTGAAACTTCCTGGGGTGTATAATATTCGCCGCCGCTTTTCCCTGCATTGGAAGCATACATACCCATCAAGTATTCATAGGAATCCCCGAAGGCATCAATGGTGTTATCCTTATAATCGCCAAGTTTAAGTCCGGCGACGGAGTTTAACAGCTTCACCAGCTTTTCATTACGTTTTACTACTGTGCCGCCCAGCTTGTTGCTGTTGACATCAATATCGTCAAACAAGCCTTTAAAATTATCTTCACTTTCAGTTCCTTGCGCAGATGCTTCAATATTGTTGAATATCCCCTCCAAGGTTTCATTAAGGTTTTCATCGACCCTTGCACCAGCACAGACATTCTGGAAAAGCTCGCTTGGTAAAACAAAATAACCTTTGGTCTTTACTAAATCTTCCCGAGCCTGCTCTGCCTCTTCATCAGAAATCTTTGCATAATCAAAATCCTTATTGCCCGATTCCCATTCGCCAACATTAATGTAAGCGGTGATATTTTCAGATATGTAGCGATAAAACAGCATACCCAGGACATATTGCTTAAAGTCCCAGCCGTCAACACTGCCTCTTAAATCATTTGCCATATTCCAAATCGTGCGGTGTAGCTCTGCGCGTTCTTGCTCTTTTCTGTTATTTGCCATTATTCCTTCGCTCCTTCTTAGTCGTATCCGGCACTAATTCCATTATGTCTTCAAAATTCACGTTTAGTGCGGAGCACACTTTTATTAGAACATCCATGCTGACATTTTCATTTTTTGAAAGCTTTGATATGGATGACGGACTTATACCCGCTGCTGCTTGTAGGTTCTTTTTCTTCATATCACGATCAATCAGTAGTTTCCAAAGCCTTTTATAGCTTACGGTCATTTGTTCAGTCATTTTGCCACCTCGCTAATATTCAATAATATTAATTGTAGCAGTAAAACTTCAAGTTCGCAATGATTTTTAGCTATAATCAGATATTCACAATGACATAGCATCTGCCATTGCAGATGTTTTTTTTTCTTTTCTTCATTGCAAAGGATGTCCGGTTTGATTGGCTTCCTATGCAAAAAATTTTTAGAATACAGGGGTTCAAATAAACCTGAACTTTCGTGTATAGGTGAGGGAAGAAATTTTCCTTTGTAATTCAAGGAATTTAAGATAAGTACATGGTACGTCCTAAGATAAAAGACAAGCTATGGATTGGAAAAGTGCATTGGAGCAGTTGGAATCATAGACAAGCATGAAAAAAACGGCATAGCGCTATCAACGACTATGCCATCTTTTTTATTTTTCATTGGTATCAACATATTCTTTGGCGTTGATTACTTGGTCTTCGTCTGGACGGGCTACATTTGATACGGGATAAAGGTCTTCTATATTTGCCCAAGCAGCTGTCTTATGGTTCTCTATGGGTCTGGACATGTCCTTTTCCTTTTTTTTATTTTTTGCCATCATACACCTCCTTCTCTTTTATTATCAGCAGAATTAATGTAAAATATTAATAAAATATGTCGCTTGACCGGAGGAAAACATGAAGAACTTAACACCAATGATGAAACAATATTTTGAAATAAAAGAAAAGCATAAGGACTGTATTCTATTTTTTCGCCTTGGAGATTTTTATGAAATGTTTTTTGACGATGCCATAACTGCATCAAAAGAACTGGAAATAACACTTACCGGAAGGGATTGCG
Source organism: uncultured Eubacteriales bacterium (assembly GCA_964553505.1). Lineage (GTDB taxonomy): Bacteria > Bacillota > Clostridia > Peptostreptococcales > JAAYPU01 > JAENZQ01. The sequence goes on from CAZKKX010000066.1 coordinate 3,178, forward strand.
GACAGGAAGAAAGAGCACCTATGTGTGGAGTACCTCATCATTCAGCAGATAATTATATTGCAAAATTAATCAATAGAGGTTATAAGGTTGCCATTTGCGAACAAACGGAAGACCCTTCGCAGTCAAAGGGAATCGTTAAGCGGGATGTTATAAAAATTGTGACTCCGGGAACAGTGATAAGTCCTAATATGTTAAGGGAGAAGGACAATAATTATTTGCTTTCAATTTTTGGGGACGAGGAAGGAGTAGGTTTGGCATATGCGGATATTTCAACTGGAGAATTGAAAGCCACGTTTATGCTTGAGAAAAAATATCTAAGTAGATTATTAAATGAAATTGCACGAATTAAGCCCAGTGAAATAATCATGAATGATTACCTGAATTATAATAAGGAAGAAAAAGATTCAGACGATATATCTTATGCATCGGATGCATTTGTTAACACGCTTAAGGATTACTATTATAAAGAAGAATCAGCAGCAGCATGTATTATGAGTCATTTCAAAGTAAAAGCACTTAAAGGTTTTGGAATGGACGAAAGCACTCATATTGTCAAAGCTATAGGAGCTCTTTTAACCTATTTATCCGAGACTCAAAATAATACACTGTTACATTTAAATAGAATAAGTCTATACGATTACGGCGATCATATGTCTTTGGATAAAGCAACTTTAAAAAATTTAGAATTGATGGAAACGGTATCCGATAAACGAACAGAAGGTTCACTATTAAGCGTTCTGGATAAGACATGTACTGCAATGGGCGGACGCAAACTGAAGCAATGGCTCAAAGAACCATTGAATACTTTAGAAGGTATTCGGTTAAGACTGGATGCGGTAGAAGCTCTTTTCGAGAATAGTATGATTCGAAATAATATAAAAGAATCTTTGAAGAAAGTGTATGATCTTGAAAGGCTTTCGGGCAGGATTGCATGTAAAACTGCCAATGGAAGAGATTTGGTCGCCCTTAAAAACTCTTTGGAAGTGTTGCCTGACATTAGAAGTGATTTAGAAATTATTAAGGCGGATTTGCTGGGAAATTTATTAAAAACCATAGATCCGTTAGAAGATGTATGCCAATTGATTTCCGATGCTATAGTCGAAGACCCTTCGTATACAATAAAAGAAGGAGGGCTAATAAAAAAAGGCTATAATAATGAATTGGATGAATTGAAATCTTCCATATCAAAAGGTCAGCAGTGGATTGCAAACCTTGAGAATACTGAGCGTGAAAATACGGGAATCAAGTCATTGAAAGTGAGGTTTAATAAAGTTTTTGGATATTATATTGAAGTGACAAAATCTTATTATCATCTCGTTCCTGAAAACTATATAAGAAAGCAGACATTGACTAATTGTGAACGTTTCATAACGCCTGAGCTAAAGGATGTTGAAACAAAAGTTTTAAATGCGGAAGCTAAAATCAATCAGCTGGAGTATGAAATATTTTCAGATATCAGGGATAAGATTGAAGCTTGTATCAAAACCATTCAAAGAACAGCAGAAAGTATTGCAAATTTAGATGTATTGGTTTCTTATGGAGAGGTAAGTGAAAAATTAAACTATGTTAAGCCAAAAGTTAACACCTCAAATATCATTAGTATTGTAAAAGGAAGGCATCCCGTAGTGGAATTATCTATCAAGAATGGTATGTTTATTTCCAATGATACCTATATCGGGTCGGATTCGGACAGCTTTTTATTAATCACCGGACCCAATATGTCGGGAAAATCTACATATATGAGACAAACAGCAATTATTGTATTGATGGCTCAAATTGGTTGTTTTGTTCCTGCGGAAAATGCAGAAATAGGCATTGTTGACCGTATTTTTACCAGAATTGGAGCATCTGACAATCTTTCTCAGGGGCAGAGTACGTTTCTTGTGGAAATGAGTGAATTAGCGTATATTTTGAATAATGCCACAGAAAAAAGCCTTGTGATATTAGACGAAATAGGAAGAGGAACCAGTACATATGACGGATTGAGTATTGCATGGGCAGTTGTAGAGTACATGTGCAGTCATTTGAAAAAAATAAAAGCTTTGTTTGCGACACATTATCATGAATTGACCCAATTGGAAGGATTGATTTCGGGAGTAAAAAATTTAAATATAGACGTTAAAGAAAAAGATAATGAAATCATCTTTCTCCATAAGATCATGGAAGGATGTGCCAGTCAAAGCTATGGTATTCAGGTAGCCAGGCTTGCAGGTGTTCCGGAGGAACTATTAGTGAATGCCTCAAAAAAATTAATCGAGCTTGAAAAACAGAGCGAAGATACACATTGTTCAAATAGACAGAAAGAATTTGAAGAACAGATATCTTTATTTGATATTAAAAACAAAAAACTTGTTGATCGTTTAAAATCTATTGATATATTGAACATAACTCCGGTTCAGGCTTTAAACATTCTGGAAGAATTAATGCATGAAGCAGAGGAAGTGTAGGTGATTGAGTTGGAAAAGCGAAGAATAATAAGACTTTCTGAAGAAACGGCTAATAAAATTGCTGCCGGTGAAGTGGTGGACCGGCCGGTTTCCATTGTAAAAGAATTAGTGGAGAATTCCATTGATGCCGGTTCAAAAACCATCATAGTAGAAATCAAACAAGGCGGTAAAAGTTATATTCGTGTAACTGACGATGGTACAGGGATATTGCCCGAAGATGTGGAAGCTGCTTTTGAAAGACATGCCACAAGCAAAATAAAAAATGCGAAAGATCTGAGTAGTGTATCTTCTTTGGGTTTCAGAGGTGAAGCGCTTTCGAGTATTGCAGCGGTTTCTCACACCGAGATTATCACGAAAACAAAATCTAACAGGACCGGTACACAGCTGCTTTTATCCGGTGGACTGGTTAAAGAAAAAAAAGAAATTGGTTGTACCGACGGGACGACTATTATAGTATCGGATTTGTTTTATAATGTACCGGCACGACAAAAATTTTTAAAGACAGATGCTGCAGAGACCAATTTAATAATAGATTTTTTATCTAAAATAGCACTAGCTTTTTCTGATATTCGATTTCGCGTTATTAATAACGAACAAATATGGTTTTCAACGACAGGGAACAATGATGTCTTTAAAAATATTGTAAACATTTACAACTCCAAAGTTGGAGAGAATTTAATACATTTACAGTCCGGTAATGATAAGTATGATATAAATGCTTATATATCTAAACCTTCATATACAAGGCCAAGCAAGAAAAATCAGATTTTCTTTGTAAATGGCAGAATCATAAAAAGTAAGGTTTTGGATAAAATATTTAACCATGCATATAAAGAATTGGTGCCTGAAGGGAGGTATGCCACCGGATTTATATTCTTAAAGATACTTCCCAATTTGATTGATGTAAATATTCATCCTAATAAAAGAGAGATTAAGTTTTTCAATGAAAAAGATATAGAAGATTTTATGGAGGCTGCTTTACTGGATGCATTGAGACAACCTGTAATAATACCTAAAATACAGACAAAGAGTGAACAAAAGAAAAAAGAAGCAAAGAATGAAGAAAACATAGAACAGGTTAACATAAAAACGTTATTGAACACCAATACAAACTTTTCTCAATCTATTGAAGATAATGATTATAAAACAATAAAACATGCATGGGAAAAGAAAGAGAACTTTGAAAAAAAGGAACAAATAAAAGAAATAGAAATTGAAAATACACATACCTTTAGTATAGATGAATTTAATATTTTGGGACTTATTTTCAATACTTACATAGCTGCCGACGATGGAGAATGTTTTTATTTGATTGATCAGCATGCAGCTCATGAAAGAGTTCTTTATGAACAATTTTTGAAAGAGATGAGAAATCAGTCTATATTCAGTCAAAGGTTATTGAGTCCAATGGTATTGGAATTATCTGTATCAGATGTACATTATGCAATTGAGAATATAAATTTCATAAAAAATCTTGGTTATGAAGTTGAAGAGTTTGGTAATAATTCTTTAATAGTTAAGGGTGTACCGTCTTTTTTGGAATTAACAGAAGCAAAGCTATTTTTAGATGAGATCATAGAAAATATTTCGGGACAGTCTCTTCATAAAAACAGAACAGAAAAAATTATAAGCCGGGCATGCAAGAAGGCTGTAAAAGCCAATGATCATCTTAATCATCAGGAGATGTTACATTTATTAAAGGCTTTATCATTGACTGAAAATCCTTATTCATGTCCTCATGGAAGACCGGTAATAATAAAACTTAATGAGTCGGATATTGATAAAATGTTCAAAAGGACCTAATAGGAGAAGATAATATATGAAAGAAGTGATTATCATTGTAGGACCTACTGCCGTAGGCAAGACGGAATTAGCAGTGGATATCGCAGAAAAGATCAACGGAGAAATTATTTCGGCTGATTCTATGCAGATTTACAAATACATGGATATTGGCAGTGCTAAGCCTTCGGAATCGGAAAAAAGAGGAGTTCCTCATTATCTGATAGACGAAATAGAGCCTGACAGCACATTTTCAGTATCCGATTATCAGAGGTTAGCCAGATCCTATATAAATCAAATCGTTGAAAAAGGAAAGATGCCAATTGTTGCAGGAGGCACAGGACTATATGTAAATTCTATACTTTACGATATGGATTTTTCTGCTATGCCTTCTGATGGAACTATTCGAAAAAAACTGGAAAAGGAAGCTGCAGAATATGGTAACACATTTGTTCATAATAAGCTGAAAGAGCTTGATCCTTCGGCAGCTGAAAGAATACATCCAAACAATCTAAAACGGGTTATTCGGGCTATAGAAGTTTATCATCAAAAAGGTCAAGGTATAAAAAAATTTGAAGATTCTTTTGTTAAGAACATGGATTATAAATACATATTAATTGGATTGTATAGGAATCGCGAAGAGTTATATACTCGAATTAATAAAAGAGTAGATTTGTTGATGGAGGCCGGTCTTTTAAAGGAAGTAGAACGATTAGCCGCATCAGGGCTAACTAAAGAGAGTATTTCTATGAAAGGGATAGGTTATAAAGAGTTAATCGGATATTTGAATAAGGAATATGATCTGGAGCAAGCGGTTTGGCTTATAAAAAGAAATACCAGAAGGTATGCAAAAAGGCAATTGACATGGTTCAGAAGAAATCGTTTCATAAAATGGTATAATTTATCTAATTACTCTTTAAAAGAAGAGATCATTAGTGATATACTATTATATATTAATTCATAAGTATAAAAAATATGATGCAAAAGGGAAGGGAGAATTTATTGCTTTGAAGGGTTCTATTAATTTACAGGATGCTTTTCTTAATCAAGTAAGAAAAGAAAAAACGAACATTACGGTATTTTTAGTAAATGGTTTTCAGATTAAAGGATATGTTAAAGGATTTGATAACTACATAATCATTCTTGAAGGGGATAATAAGCAGAATATGATTTATAAGCATGCTGTTTCTACCATTATACCTTCTAAAAATGTTTTTATTAGCTCGGATACTTTTAAGGATATTGAAGATTAGCTTCTCTAAAGGGTGAGAATTGCTGTGAAAAAGGAAATAAAGGTACATAATAAAAGTGATAAACCGGATAATGTTGTCAGAAGGGAAAATGAAATTATAGAAAAATGCTTAAGTATTGAAAGAGAGCTCCCGTATTTTTTCAAAGACTTTTTCTTGTTTCTTAAAAATAATGTTTTGCCAATGACGCGTTTATCTTATTTAGCGGACATTAAATTTTTTTGTCAGTATTTATTGAAGGAAACTCAAATTACAGATGCAGAAAGACTTTGCGATATATCTGCAGAGGATTTTAACAAGATTGATTCAAGAGATATTAACCGGTTTATTGGCGATTTTTGCAGTCGGTATCATATTGAAAAAGGAGATGCGGTATATATTTTTGAAAACCAAAACAGATCACTGGCAAGAAAACAGTCATCTCTTTCCGTGTTGTTTAAATATCTGTATCGGGACAAGATGCTGGACAAGAATATTACAGATGGATTCAATCCCATCAAATTACCTAAGGCCGGTTCAAGAGAGATAAAGAGACTCGACGATTACGAAGTTAAAAGAATGATTGATGCCGTTTCAAAAGGCTTTGGACTGACGGAAAAAGAAAAGGAATACTGGAAAAAAACAAAACTAAGAGATACGGCAATTATTATTTTGTTTGTGACTTACGGACTCAGACTTTATGAGCTTCAGCAGTTAAATATTTCATCTTTCAATTTTATCAGAGGAGAGTTTAAAATTTACAGAAAGCGAGGGAAAGAAGTTCTGATGCCTCTGAATAAATCCGTAGAAAAAGTCATAACGGATTATATAGAGCAAGAAAGACCATCGGCTGATTTATTGTCTGAAGAAAATAAAGATGGACTTTTTTTATCACTTCAGAGGAAAAGAATGACAGAGAGGGCGATAAGGACACTGGTAAAGAAGTATACATCCGTGGCAATGGGAACAGTAAGAGACTTAGGATACAGCCCTCATAAGCTTCGGGCCACAGCAGCAACTTCTTTGATAGAACAAGGAAATTCCATTTATGATGTACAAAATCTTTTAGACCATGAGAACATTACTACTACGCAGCTATATGCCGCACATAGGAAAAATTTAAAAAGAGAGTTGCTTAAAAATTTTGAATGGCTGGATGAGTTCGAAAAATAGAGGTTGGGGAAGGAGATTTTGCTGAAGTTTTACTTAAGCAAAATCTTATGTTGTTATAGAGGAAGTGATTATGTGAAGTATATATGTCCGTTGATCGTGGTCAGCGATATAAAAGTATCAAGAAATTTTTATGAAAATATATTGGGACAGAAGGTCAAAAATGATTTTGGGGAAAATATTCTTTTTGAAGGTGATTTTGCTATTCACCTGAAAGAGCATTATTTAAGACTAATAGGAAAGGATAGCAATCATCTATCTGAAAAATCCAATAATTTTGAGTTATACTTTGAAGAAGATGATTTGGAGAAACTATACGGTGAATTGATGAAGCAAAAAGTGGAATTCATACATGAAATTGTGGAACAGCCTTGGGGACAGAAAGTCATGCGCTTTTATGACCCTGATTATCATATGATAGAAGTTGGTGCGCCAATAGAATGATTGTAGCTCCACTATATTGAATGTCTTTTTGTGGCATTATTTTTCAAATGACAGTAGTTAACGTTTTGGAGGTAAAAATGACAGTAAAAACCGATGAATTGCTTCAAGAAAGAATGGGAATCAGCTCGGTAATCATCGATCTTGTACATGAAGCAGAAAAACAGTTGGAAGAAACCTATAAAAATTTAGATGATATTATGGAATATAATCAATATAAGGTACTGGATGTTTTCCAGAAGTGCCGTTTAAGTGATATGCATTTTGGATGGAATACAGGCTACGGTTATAATGATATTGGCAGGGAAACCTTGGAAAAGACCTATGCCATGTTATTTTGCACAGAAGATGCTATTGTGAGGCCTACCATCGTAAACGGCACTCATGCCTTAACATTAACTTTAGCAGGTATTCTACGTCCTGGTGACGAATTAATCTATTCTTCAGGAAGGCCTTACGATACATTGGAAGAAGTCATCGGAATCAGGGGGAAGAATAATGGTTCTCTAAAAGAATTTGGCATAAGTTATAAACAGGTAGAATTGACTTGCGAAGGCAGGATTGACTATGAAGGCATAAAGAATGCCGTGAATAAAAAAACTAAAATGATATGTTTACAAAGAGCCACAGGTTATGGGTGGAGGAAAGCCATTACAATTGATGAAATAAAAGAATGGGCAGCATTTATTAAACAGATAAATCCCGAGATTATATGCATGGTAGATAATTGTTATGGTGAATTTTTAGATTATTATGAACCTACTGAAGTAGGTGTTGATGTTATGGCTGGGTCTCTTATAAAAAACCCCGGCGGAGGGTTGGCGTTAACAGGAGGCTATGTAGTGGGAAGAGAAGACCTCATTGAACAGATTTCTTATCGTATGACTTCACAAGGCATTGGTAAAGAATGTGGTTTAACTTTCGGACAAACAAGAAATATGTTTCAGGGATTATTTATCGCTCCCAAAACGGTTAACGGAGCAATAAAAGGTGCTGTTTTATGTTCCAAAGTATTTGAAAACCTCGGTTATGATGTCTGTCCCAGATACAATGATGCCAGAAGCGACATTATTCAGTCTGTAAAATTGGGTTCTCCCGAAGCTGTTATTGCTTTTTGCCAAGGCATACAGGCAGCAGCACCGGTAGATGCTCATGTAAAACCGGAACCTTGGGATATGCCTGGGTATGAGGATCAGGTAATTATGGCGGCAGGCGCTTTTGTGCAAGGTTCCTCTATAGAGTTGAGTGCAGATGCACCTATTCGTGAACCATATATTGTCTATTTTCAGGGTGGCTTGACCTATGAAAGCTCCAAGTATGGCGTCATTAAGGCAATGCAAACCATGATGGAAAAAGGACAAATGAAGATTTAAGATGTAAGATTTGTTAGGGTATCATTTGCTCTGTTGTTTCTGCGAATGAAAAGGAATTAATAATAAATTATAGTACTGTTTTCATTGTTATAATCAACAATGAAAACAGTATTTTTATGTAATAAAATACTTCGGTTTTCTAATTTTATGTAAAACTCTCTAAGACAATGAACTAAGCAACTTCTGCTTATATTATCGGATAATTGTATAAAAGCAGGGAATATTATTAATTGAAGTTTTCGAATTGAAAGGACGATTGATATGACAAAACCTGCTGAAATCAGTGTAACAGCTCCTGTGACAGAACATCTGCCAAAGGAAAAATTCGATGAATTGGATGCATTTATCGACCACCTGGAAACAAGAGAGGGTGCTTTAATTGAAACACTCCATAAGGCACAGAATCTTTTTGGGTATCTTCCAAGAGATGTTCAACTCTATATCGCCAGAAAATTAGATGTTCCGGGGGCAGAAGTATTTGGAGTTGTCAGCTTTTATTCATATTTTACGACAAAACCAAGAGGCAAATATACCATCAGTGTATGTATGGGGACGGCATGTTTTGTAAGAGGTGCCGACAAAATAATAGAACGATTCAAGGAAAAACTGAGAATTGAATCCAATGAAATAACGGAAGACGGGTTGTTTACCCTTAAAGATGTTCGTTGTATCGGTGCCTGCGGCCTTGCTCCTGTAGTAATGGTAGATGATAAAGTATACGGTCGTGTAAAAGAGGAAGAAATAGACGATATTATTAATTCCTTCCGAGATAAAAAGGAGAAAAAAAATGAAAATAAAGTCCATTGAAGAGCTGAAAAAAATCAGAGAAGATAATTTAGGCAGGGTAAGCCTTCGAGAACATGGAGATAATACTGAAGGAAAAATAGAAGTGATGATTGGTATGGCAACTTGCGGAATTTCTGCCGGAGCAAGGGAGACATTAAATGCCTTTACGGAAGAATTACAGAAGGAAAAATTGAATCATGTTAAAGTCATTCCCGTAGGGTGCATAGGATATTGTCATTCCGAACCAACTGTTCAGGTTAACCGATCCGGTGAATCGCCTGTACTTTATGGGAAGGTAAAGCCTGAAAAAGTACATCGAATTATTGAAGAACATATTAAGGGCGGAAACCCTATA
>CAZKKX010000067.1:0-12687 GCA_964553505.1 uncultured Eubacteriales bacterium
AAAAAGGATAGAGAGATGAAGAACATTCGAGGGAATGAAATGTCTATTATTTTTCAGGATTCAACGATGTCTTTGAATCCTGTTTTCACTGTGGGAAATCAGGTCATGGAGACTATATTAAATCATCAGAAAATCAGCAAAGAAAAGGCAAAGGTCAAAGCAATTGAGATTTTAAGGTTAGTAGGTATTACCTCTGCAGAAAAGCGTTTGAATCATTATCCACATGAATTTAGCGGAGGAATGAGGCAGAGAGTCATAATAGGAATGGCATTATCCTGTGAACCGGACCTTCTTCTCGCAGATGAGCCTACTACAGCGCTTGATTCCACAATTCAGGCGCAAATATTGGAACTTATGCGAGATTTGAAGGATCGATGGGATACTTCGATTCTATTGATTACACATAATTTAGGAATCGCTGCTGATTTTTGCAGTAGGATAGTTGTAATGTATAATGGCTTAATCATGGAAGAAGGACCAGTTGAAAAAATTTTTTTCAACAGCAAACATCCATATACTCGAGGGCTGATAGAATCTATTCCGGGAGTAATCCCAAAAGGCCATAAAAGAAGACTTGCTTCAATTGAGGGGACGCCTCCTGATTCGTTAAATCCTCCTATTGGATGCCCTTTTATGCCGAGGTGTGATTATGCCATGAAAATATGTAAATTGAAAGAGCCTCCTTATTTTAGGGTAGGAACCTACCATCGTTCAATGTGCTGGTTATTGCATAAAGATGCCCCGAAAACAGCACCGTGGGTAAATAGGGGGTATTATAGCAATGACCGGTAAAGAACCATTTATTAAAGTGGATAATTTAAAAAAATATTTTTCTGCCAGATACGGTTTATTATCAAGACACATTGTTAAAGCAGTTGACAATATCAGTTTTACCATCCGTAAAGGCGAAACAATGGGATTGGTGGGAGAATCAGGATGCGGGAAATCTACGGCAGGCAGGACCATTATCAGACTGTACGAGCCCACAGACGGGAAAATTTATTTTGACGGAATAGATATAACAAATTTAAAAGAAAAGAGTCTAAGACCATATAGAAAAAGAATGCAGATGATTTTTCAGGATCCGTATGCTTCTCTGAACGGAAAAATGACGGTAAAGGATATTGTAGGCGAAGCTTTAGATATACATAATCTTTCATCATCAGAAAACGAAAGAACGGAAATGATTTATAAGCAGCTTCTTCAAGTGGGTTTATTGCCCAAGCATGCAGACAGATATCCACATGAATTTAGCGGAGGACAAAGACAGCGGATAGGTATTGCAAGGACTCTGGCAATTTGTCCGGAATTTATCGTATGCGATGAACCGGTTTCTTCATTAGATGTTTCCATACAAGCTCAAGTTATTAATCTACTTGAGGATCTAAAGGAAAAGCTTGGTTTAACTTATTTGTTTATAGCCCATGATTTATCCATTGTAAGATATATTTCTGACAGAGTCGGAGTTATGTATATGGGAAAGCTTGTTGAAATGGCCGATAGCGAAACAATATATAAAACACCTGCGCACCCGTATACTAACGCACTCCTTTCTGCAATACCCGTTTCATGTTCTGATAAAATTGGTACAGACAACAGAATTATTTTAAATGGAGAAATATCCGGCTCTGCCAATTTGGCTTCAGGGTGTAGATTTCATCCAAGATGCAGATATGCCTCAATTCGATGTGTGGAAGAGGAACCCGAAATGAGGCAGATTGGATTGGAGCATTATGTAGCTTGTAATAACCTATAATGAAAAAAAGGAATTTTTGTATTTTTGTCGAATATGCAATAGTAGTAATGTTGAAAAAAGAATATGGATAATAATACTTGGAGGAAAACATGAAAAGAACGATAGCTTGTTTGTTAATTCTTGCGTTGGTTATGACATCATTTACAGCTTGCAATGAAGGTAATCAGGAGACGAAAACACTCAAATGGAATATTGGGCCTGAACCTTACTCCTTAGATCCTCAGCTTAATTTTTCAAATGACGGCGGTAATATTATAAATAATACATATGAAGGACTTATGCGTGAATTAAACGGTGAATTGGTCCCGGCTATGGCGGAATCATGGAAAATATCTGAAGATAAGACCATATACACCTTTTACTTAAGAGAAGCCTTCTGGTCAGATGGGAAGCCTGTTACTGCAAATGACTTTGAATACGCTTGGAAACGTGCCTGTGATCCGAATCTTGAACCTGAACCTGCAAGGTATTCATATCAGTTGTTCTATATTAAAGGAGCACAGAACGCGGTAGAAGGCATTGGTTCGCCGGATGATGTTGCGGTTACAGCCATTGATGAAAAGACTCTGCAAGTTGAATTACTGGCTCCTACTCCTTATTTTCTTGATTTAACTACGTTTTATACTTACATGCCGGTCAGAAAAGATGTCGTAGAACAAGACCCTGAAGGCTGGGCAAGGAATCCGGAAATTGTAGTATCAAACGGTCCTTTTGTTCTTACCGGTTATAAAATTGGAGAAGGCTTAACACTTTCTAAAAATGAATATTACTGGCAACGGGATAAAGTAAGTATTGAGGAAATTGAAGGTTTTATTATTGAGGATGAAAACACAATGCTTTCTGCATATGAGGCCGGTGATTTAGATGTAATAGAGGGTGTTCCCATTCATGAAATTCCGAAACTTAGAAAGAATAATCAGGATTTTTATATTCTTCCGATAATAGGAACTTATTACTATATATTCAATACTCAGAAGTCTCCTCTTGATAATGCTTTGGTCAGGAAGGCATTAAGTTATACGATTGACAGAACTGCTATCGTAGAGAATATCACTCAAGCAGGAGAACAAGAGGCTACGGGATTCGTTCCCGCAGGTCTTTTAGATGCTGAGGGAAATGATTTCAGGGAAACAGCAGGAAATTATGGAATGGATGCAGGTAAAGGAAATATTAAAAAAGCTAGAGAACTTCTTGCTGAAGCAGGGTATCCTAGAGGAGAAGGTTTTCCCACTTTAAAGTTCATCTATAACTCTTATGGGTCACATCAGGCTGTTGCGGAAGCTATTCAGCAAATGTGGAAAAGCAACCTTGGGATTGATATAACTATTTCTAATCAAGAATGGGGAGTACTACAAGATAATATATATAATGGTAATTTTGATATTGCGAGAGGCGGCTGGACAGCAGATTATGCGGATCCTACTACCATGCTGGATATATGGCTCTCTTATTCGGGAAATAATGAAGCTAAATGGGAAAGTGCAGAGTATGATGTTTTGATTGAAGCATCCAAGGAGATGACAGGGCAAGACAGATTTGAACAGTTGTACGAAGCGGAAGCTTTGATGATGGAGGATATGATTGTTGCACCGATTTTATATTACACGGACACTGTTATGGTGAAAGATTACATTAAGGACTGGCAAAGAACCAAATTAGGTCTATGGTTCTTTGGATTATCAAAAATCGAGTAGAAATCCCATTATCAATAAGAATGCAGGTGTGATATCAGATCATTTATAAACCAGTTGATTTCCATGTAGTTGATAGCCCCATTTTCCTTGACAGTCAGAATGTGAGGCGGAATATGGGGCAAGGGCATTCTTTTTTCATAAATGAAATCAAAATCTTTCAGGGACAAATATAAAAGGTCGTTCTTTTTATAAAGAGGAATTTGCAAGGAAAATTCTTTTGCTTTAGAAGAAAACTTGTAGTCATAACTGTAAGTAAAGAAAGCGTTATCCTTTTTTTTGCTGTGGCAAAGACCGTTGACAATAAGCCGTTCTTTTTTTATGATGTTTTCTTTAACGATAGTCTTTTGATGCCCTTTATCTGTTTTTAAATATCTTGGATTTTCGAATGTTATTTTGTGAAAGTCGTATTTATTTATAATGGGAAGCACTTTTGTAAGGGAATAAATGTCTTCATAATTATGAAGGCATATCTTTTCTTTATAAATAGGATTTTTTGTATTGAGATATTTATTATAAAGGGTAATGCTATCTTTACCGCTGATTGTATCCGTTCTATTGATTCCCAAAAACTTTTCAATGGTCTTAAGTTTATAATCATTCAATTTGACGTAACCATAATTTTTAATTATACGATATAAATCAAATGATACGTGTTTGGGTATTGAAAAAAAGATACCGTTCTTTTCAAATCGCTTATTTAAAAAAGGAATATCAAAAGAATTACCATTGTAATTAATAATTATATCTGATTCATCTAATATTTCAGAAAGCCTTGAAAGAAGATGCTTTTCATCTTCTTTTTTTTCTGCAAATAATTGTTTGGATGTCAAGGCATTGTTTTTTATGATTATTAATCCTACAAGAATAACTTTGTTGATTTCTGGGTTGATGCCAGTTGTTTCTATATCTAAGAATACACAGTTAAGATGACCCATGTATTCATCAAATACTTTTGATATGTATAACTTTTCAGGAATTATTTTTTCATGTATTTCCATATTGAACCTCTAAGATAATAAGTAAATTATATATTATTTTACTAAACATCCATTAATTACTCAACTTTATCTTCTCATAATAAAAAATAATTTCTTACGAACAATTCAGGCAATAAGATATTAAAATAGTAATATAGTCTCTTGAAGAAGGAGAGGAAGGTTATGAGCAAGGTTAATTCTTTAGCATCTAAAATTGTCGATAGCGCAGGGGCTTTCAAAAATAAGACTGAAGAATTTATACGAAATATGGATTCCAAAATGGAGATAGACAGAATAGAAAATGAGATAGACAATCTTTATATTGACATAGGAGAAATGGTATGCAGGTATTTAGATTCTGGTGAAAAATTGAGTATAGGTGGAGAGATAACGGAGAAGCATAAAAAAATCCAAATATTAAAAAAAGGAATTTTAAACAAAAAAAAGGTGTTAACTAACACCATGCGAGATGCTGTTTATTGTGAAAATTGTGGCGAAATCATTCAGAAAGGTACCAGATATTGCCCTTTCTGTGGAAAAAACATATAGCAGAAACAAAGCAAGCTGTCACTTTGTGACGGCTTGCCTTGTTCAAAAGGGGTATTGGGATTAGAGATTAATGAGGTTATCAGGGGGATAACCACATTCCGATTATAGCAAATACAAATAGAAAATACAAGCATTCGACAAAAAAAATAAAATATTTGTTGAAAATCAATTTCCAAAATTTATTCTTAAAAAGAAGGACTTTTTTAAATTAACGTAGAATATATATTCAATTAAAGCGGATATTTCTACTAAGAATCAAAAAACTGAAGGAGGTCATAACAATGGAAGTATTAAAAGTTTCAGCTAAGTCCAGCCCCAATTCAGTAGCAGGTGCATTAGCAGGTGTATTAAGGGAAAAAGGAGGAGCTGAAATCCAAGCTATTGGAGCTGGTGCCCTTAACCAGGCGATAAAAGCAGTTGCGATTGCAAGAGGTTTTGTAGCACCTAGTGGAATTGATTTAATTTGTATCCCTGCATTTACAGACATTTTGATTGACGGAGAAGAAAGGACTGCTATTAAATTGATTATAGAACCGAGATAAAGTATTAATTATATATTTGACCTGTTTGCAATGCAAACAGGTTTTTTGTTTTGTTGAAAAGCCGAGAACGATAGAGGCATAACAGAGAAAAAATATTGTTTTGGTTAATGATTGAATCAGATGTTGAAATATTGTATTCTATAAGAAAGTGTTTATGGTTCTTTGTGAAAGGAGAATGAGTTTTGACAGATAGATTTGAAAATCCATTGATTACTCGATATTCAAGTGCCGAAATGTCTTCTGTTTTTTCTTCCGATGAGAAGTTTAAAATGTGGAGAACACTTTGGATTGCTTTGGCTGAATCAGAAAAAGAATTGGGGATTAATATTTCTGAAGAGCAGATAAATGAATTGAAAAGATACCAATCGCAGATCAACTATGAGGATGCCGTCAAAAGGGAAAAGGAAGTCCGGCATGATGTTATGGCACATGTATATGCTTATGGTTTGCAATGTCCAAAAGCAAAAGCTATTATACATCTTGGTGCAACAAGTGCATATGTCGGAGATAATACAGATATTATTATAATAAAAAAAGCGCTGCTGATTATTCGAAGAAAATTAGTTTGCCTTCTAAATGAATTAAGCAAATTTGCTAAGCAGTATAAAGATCTTCCAACATTAGGATTTACTCACTTCCAACCGGCTCAGCTTACTACGGTAGGAAAAAGAGCTTCTTTATGGATGATGGATTTCCTTTTAGATTATGAGGAAGTACAAAATCTTATAGAAAATTTGATGTTAAGAGGGGTAAAAGGAACAACCGGTACACAAGCGAGTTTTTTGAAGTTGTTTGAAGGCGATCATAATAAAGTCAAAAAGTTGGATCAATTGGTGGTCAAAAAATTAGGGTTCAAAAAATCGATACCTGTATCCGGGCAAACTTACACAAGGAAGATAGATTATAAAGTGCTTTCTGCTTTGAGCGGTATTGCTCAAAGTATTCATAAAATGACAAACGATATAAGGCTCCTTCAGCATTTAAAAGAAATTGAAGAGCCTTTTGAAAAAAATCAAATTGGATCTTCTGCTATGGCATATAAAAGGAATCCCATGAGAAGTGAACGTGCGGCCTCATTGTCCAGGTATATAATAAACGGAACTGCCAATACTGCCATGACTTCTGCAACCCAATGGTTCGAAAGGACTTTAGATGATTCTGCTAATAGAAGGATTGTAATACCTGAAAGTTTTATGGCGGCAGATGCCGTGTTGGATATAAGCATAAATGTTTGCAGTGGTTTTGTTGTACATGAAAAGGTCATCCGACAACATATTATGAATGAACTTCCTTTTATGGTAACTGAGAATATTATCATGGAATCTGTTAAAAAGGGAGGAGACCGTCAGGAGCTTCATGAAAAAATCAGAAAGCATTCTATGGAAGCCTCGAAAAGGGTAAAAGATGAAGGAAAGGACAACGATCTCCTTGATAGGATATTAATGGATGAATTATTTAATCTTACAGAAAAAGATTTAAAAAGTCTAATGACACCGGAACGATTTATAGGAAGAGCATCCGAACAGGTCGAGGAATTTATTTCAGAATACATTGAGCCTATTTTAAAAAGACATAATAATGAGACAGGTCCAAAAGTTGAATTAAAAGTTTAAGATAAAGAGATGAAAGGAGTTTGAAATGTCAGAGATCGTACAGAAAGGAAAGATATTAAAAAGGGCTTCAAAGTTTTTGGGCGGATCAAATACAAAGGTCAAAAATGAGGCATTAAAAAAAGTATCGGAAAGTCTGTGGGAATATAAGGAATTGATTCTCATGGAAAACAAGAAGGATATTGAGAAAGCCATCAAAACGGGAATGAAAGAAAGCCTTATTGATCGCCTAAGGTTAACAGAACAGCGAATTCAGGATATGATAGAAGGTATTAAAACGGTTATAGATTTAAAAGATCCCGTATGGCAAAGTAAAGAAGTATGGACTCTTGACAACGGGTTGAATATAAGTAAAATGTCTGTTCCTTTGGGAGTCATTGGGATTATATATGAATCCAGACCTAATGTTACAGTGGATGCTTTTGCATTAGCACTTAAAAGTGGAAATTGCATTCTTTTGAGAGGAAGCTCTTCTGCAATTTTTTCAAATAAGGCGTTGGTATATGCTATTAAACAAGGGCTACGAAAAAGCGTTGTTTCCGAAGATGCAATTCAGTTAATAGAAGACACCTCAAGAGAATCTGTTGTAGAGATGCTCAAGCTGAATGAGTATATTGATTTGATAATTCCAAGAGGAGGCAGTGGGCTAATCCAATCCGTTGTAAAAAACGCAACAGTTCCAACAATTGAAACAGGGGTAGGCAATTGTCATCTGTTTATTGATGAAACTGCAAAAATAGAAAAAGCGGTGGAGATAGTTGTCAATGCAAAAACTCAAAGACCTGGAGTATGTAATGCCTGTGAAACGGTACTGGTGCACAGGAGTATTTCAGAAAAGTTTTTGCCGCTTTTGAAAGAAGCATTGACGCCGAATGTTGAAATACGAGGATGTATACTTACAAAACAAATTATTGATGTTAATGAAGCTACTGAAAGAGATTGGCAAGAAGAATACTTGGATTATATTTTAGCCGTTAAAATTGTCAGTGATGTGGATGAAGCGATTTCTCACATTGAAAAATACGGAACGAAACACTCCGAAAGTATTATTACCGAAGATTACTCTAATTCAGAAAAGTTTTTACGTGAAATTGATGCTGCATCTGTTTATGTCAATGCTTCTACCAGGTTTACAGACGGTGGTGTATTTGGCTTTGGATGCGAAATGGGAATCAGCACCCAAAAAATGCATGCTAGAGGACCTATGGGACTAAATGAACTTGTTACAGTTAAATATGTGATAAGAGGAAATGGACAAATCAGGGAATAAGAGGGAAATAAATGATAAGTGAAATAATTAAAAATAGCCGTAAAATAGTTATTAAAATAGGGAGCAACACATTATCAAACAATGAAGGACAGATAAATGAAGCTTTGTTACACAATATCGGAAAACAGATTCATCAATTAATTCAAATGCATAAACAAGTTGTGGTTGTATCTTCTGGGGCAAGAATCGCCGGAACAGCAGCGATAAATAAATGGTTGAGAAAAGAAGACATGCATTATAAACAAGCTCTTTGTGCCATAGGGCAAGTGGAGTTAATGAATGCATATAAACAAGTTTTTGCTCAGTACAGTATACATATTGGGCAGATGCTGTTGACACGGGACGATTTTCTTGATTCACACAGAACCTTAAATATTCGGAACACTTTGTTTACTTTGGTGGATGAGGGTGTTATCCCAATAGTCAATGAGAATGATACTGTCAGCGTAGAAGAAATTACCATAGGAGATAATGATTCCCTTGCAGCCTATACAGCTAATCTGTGGAATGCAGATTTGTTAATTATGATGAGTGATATCGATGGGGTTTATACTAAAGATCCAAAAAATGATAAAGAAGCATGTTTAATCAAAGAAATAAATGATATCGATTTAGTAAAAACACAAATTGAAATGAACGGTAAGAGTGAATTTGGAACCGGTGGAATACAAACTAAAATTGAAGCAGCCAGAAAGGTCAATGATTACGGCGTTCCAATGATTTTATCCAATGGCAGAAAGGCAGATATACTTATTGACCTGCTGAACAATAAAGAGTGTGCAACTCTTTTTATGAGGAGGTAATAAAATGAAAACAGGTTTTGTTGGGACAGGCAATATGGGGACTGCGTTGATTAAAGGATATATCAAACAAAATGAGAATAACAAAAATGATATTTATGCTTATGATAAACTGCCGGATAAATTAGATGAGCTGGTTCGCGAATGTGGTATTCATTCTTGCGATTCTATTAAGGCGATAGTCAAAGAATGTGATATTATAATCTTATCTGTAAAACCGGATGTGTATGCTTATGTTTTAGAAGAAATTAACCAATATATAGAAAGCAAACATGTTTTGGTATCAATTGCAGCCGGTATTACAATACGATATATTGAAAGCTTTTTTATAATTCCTGCCAAGGTTGTTCGGACGATGCCCAATACACCTGCTTTAGTAAGTGAAGGAATTACGGCTTTATCGGGAAATACAAATATATCGGAAAAAGAGTTAAACTGTGTTAGAAATATTTTTTCAGCAGTTGGAAAGACTGAAATTATCGAAGAAAAACTCATGGATGTTATTCCCGCAGTAAGCGGAAGCAGCCCGGCTTACGTGTATATGTTTATTGAAGCTCTTGCAGATGGTGCTGTTATGCAAGGAATGCCGAGAAAACAGGCATATCAATTTGCAGCACAGTCGGTTTTAGGAGCTGCTAAAATGGTTTTAGAGACAAAAAAACATCCTGGAGAGTTGAAGGACATGGTTTGCTCTCCGGGAGGAACTACAATTGAAGCGGTGGCTTCGTTAGAAAAAAATGGTGTAAGGAGTGCTGTTATTGAAGCAGTTAAAGCATGCACAGAGAAAAGCATAAAAATGAAAAAATAAGGAGTTTATAATGGTCTTTCATGAAACTACGCTCAGCAGAAAAGAGATATTTAAAGGTAAAATAATCAACGTTCATGTTGATAAAATACGAACAAAAGACGGCGGAGAGTCTTTCAGAGAGATTGTCGAGCATCCCGGAGGGGTGGCTGTTGTGGCTTTGGTAAATGGGAAAATGGTATTAGTTAAGCAATTCAGAAAAGCTGCAGATAAAGTGCTTTTGGAAATTCCGGCAGGCAAAATAGAAAAAGGAGAATCTCCGGAAAAAACAGCAGTTCGCGAGCTGAAAGAAGAAACAGGATATACGGCAACTCGAATAAAACATCTTTTTACTTTTTATTCTTCTCCCGGTTTTTCTTCAGAAAAAATCTATTTGTACTTGGCCGAGAATCTTATTTCCGGAGATGCAGAACCTGATGAGAATGAACATGTGGAAATGGTTCAATACGATATAGATACACTATTAAAAATGATTGAAAAAGGAGAGATTATTGACGGGAAAACCATTGTTGCGATACAGGTTGTTTATAACCTTAAAATGAATAATGAATTATAACAATTAATAATTAATATAGAGAATTTGCCACCGGGCAAATTCTCAGATTCTGTCCCACTGACCCCCTGCCCCTGTAACCCACTGACCCTCTAACCTTCTAACCATTCATAAATTTTCTCGGACAAATAGTAATAAATAGTATGTGACAAGCATATTTTTTACTAAACAGAAGAATTTAATACCTTATTATTCTGGTCGCAGGGGCGCTTGGTAAGCGCCCATTATGGTTGAATTACAAGGTTGGAAAGGGTGAGAGCATGCGGAAAAAAGGAAAAGATATTTTTTCAGGGTATTTGGGAAGAAATGGTTTGAACCTGTGGTTTGCGTTGTTTTTTTTAGTTCTTGGTATTTCTATCGGGGCTTTTACCGAAAAGATGATGGGAACATCTCAAAAAAGCGAATTACTTACTTTCGTAAATACTTACTTTAATGTAATGCATTTAGATAGCCTTCCCAAAAGTGAAATATTTTTAAAATCTCTGATAAATAACTTTAAACTTCTCATTATTATTTTCTTGTCCGGCTCGGCTGTTATTGGTTTTCCCATTGCAATTGGAGCGTTGACTTTTAGGGGGATCACCATTGGATTTGCGGCGGCATTTTTCATGGAAGAAATGAAGATGAAAGGTTTAATGCTTTCAATTTTCTCTATACTGCCTCAGAATCTAGTTTTTTTACCTGCTTATGTTATTGCAGCGGCTGTTTCGATTGGGTTTTCGTGGAGCATTCTTTATAAAAAAGGGCATAGTCAGAATAAAGGATATATGCAATATTTTTTACCATATGTTTCAATTTTCACTGTGTTAGCAGGTGTATTTATTGTAGGTTGTATCATTGAATCTTATATATGTCCAATCCTTATTAAAATGATTGTTGCCATTTGAGCAAAGCATGCAATTAATTTAACTGAAAATACTTAAATGTTTAGTTCAATTCTTAACTTTTTGTTTTCACTTCTCTATTCTTTTTATTAAAAAATTACTGTATAATATAACTAAAGATTGGAAAAACAGGAGAGAAAAATGAAAGAGATAATAGATCAATATATGGGATATTTGATATCTGAAAAAGAGCTTTCTAAAAATTCGTTGAATGCTTATAAAAGAGATGTGGAAAATTTTTTAATATATTTGGATAACAAGTATAATTGTAAGCTGAATGAAATAAATAAAACTCATATCATTTCTTATATTTTACAATTAAAGGGCCAGGGAAGATCAACTTCCACCATATCGAGAAATTTAGCATCCATTCGTTCTTTTTGCAGATATCTCATACTCAAGGGACTATTGAGCAGTGATCCGACTGTAAGCATTGATTCTCCGAAAATTCAAAAAAAGGTACCGGATTATTTATCCTTGGAAGAAGTTGAGTTGCTGTTAAGACAACCGAACCAATCAATCAAAGGAATAAGGGACAAAGCTATATTAGAAGTGCTTTATGCAACCGGTATTCGTGTGTCTGAACTGGTAGATTTAACTTTAGATGATGCAAATCTAAAAATGGGTTTCTTGACTTGCAATGGCGAACATGGGCAAGCAAGAATTATTCCGTTAGGGCGTATTTCAAGACAAGCTTTGTCTGAATACATGAATGAAAGCCGTAACAAATTAGTAAGCAGCAATAATGAAAAAGCTCTTTTTGTGAATTATAATGGAGACAAATTAAGTCGTCAGGGTTTATGGAAAATAATAAAAGCTTATAAAGAAAAAGCAAAAATAAATAAAATAATAACACCACAAATTTTACGCCATTCTTTTGCTGTTCATTTGGTACAAAATGGTGCAGATCTAAAATCCGTACAGGAATTGTTAGGACATTCTGATATAGCTACAACACAGATATACTCACAAATTATTAAAAATAGAATAAAGGAAGTATATGACAAAGCACACCCGAGAGCTTAATAAAATTAAGAATTAAGAATTATGATTTAAGATTTAAGTACAAATTTGTCAGAGTAAATTTTTATTTAAAATAGAAAGAAGAGTTATCGAGTATAAATGTAAAATAAGGGTAAATATAAATTATAAGTGTGGTATGGCAGATAAATGCGATTTGTAGGGATGGGCCTCTGTGCCCATCCGCACTTTTAATCTGTTAAAACAGCCTTACGGTTTGGGGGTTT
>CAZKKX010000068.1:0-7674 GCA_964553505.1 uncultured Eubacteriales bacterium
GCAGATTAAAAATAATTATAATGCTCAATGGAGAAAGATAGACGATTTTTCCGAAGGGCAAGGAATTTTTAACGGTGATGTTGGCTTTATAGAAAAAATAGACAATGAATACGGTGAAATAACGGTTCATTTTGATGATAATAAAATTGTGAGTTATGATTCTTTACAGACAGATGAGTTGGAACTTGCTTATGCGGTTACTGTGCATAAAAGCCAGGGAAGCGAGTTTCCTATTATCATTATGCCCATGGGATGGTTTCCGCCTGTTCTGATGACCAGAAATCTTCTCTATACGGCTGTAACCAGAGCAAAAAGTGCGGTAGTGCTGGTAGGCGGGGAAAAATACCTTAGTGGTATGATTGACAATAATCGCATTATTGAAAGATATTCCGGACTCGGGATTCGCCTGAATAAGTTTATAGAAGAGCAAGTGATAGAATATTAACAGGTGACAGGTGACAGGTGACAGGCGACAGGTGACAGGGTTGAGTTGCAGGGGCTGGTCCTGTGCTTGCCCGAAAAGGGAGAACGATGTTTTCAATTTATTCCGGGGGGATATTGAAATTATGGCAAAACTTTTTTCTAAAGTATTTTTTGAGTTAAAAGAAACCTTTCTTGATCTGATTTTCCCATCAGATATTTATTGCATTTCATGTCAAAAACCCATATTTAATGAGTCATATTCCCTTTGCAAAAGCTGCAGACAAAAGATTTCATGGATAGACGATAGAACTTGTAGCCAATGCGGCAAAGCTCTGCAGTCTTGGTATTTTCCCAACAAGTGTAGTGACTGTATTCAAGAAGAGCATTATTTCATGAAGGGATTTTCCTGTGTTGAATATGGAGAACTTGAAAGTAAACTTATAATTGATTTTAAATATTATGGAAAGAGCTATTATGGTAAAAATATTGCGGAAATGATGTATGACAAACTTAAGAATCTTCATATTTGGGGTGATTATATTATACCGGTTCCGCTGCATCCTTTAAGGGAAAAAGAGAGAGGCTACAACCAATCCCATCTTGTAGCAGAATATTTATCTCATCTGACAGGCATACCCCTTAAGACAGATGTCTTGAAGCGAGTTGAATATACTCGACCTCAAAATAAACTTTCTCTTAAGGACAGGAAAAAAAATCTTGAGAATGCTTTTAAAGCAAGCCCAAATGGGGTATTAATAGATAAAGACATTTTGTTGGTAGATGATGTTTATACAACAGGCAATACTGTTGATGAATGCAGCAAGGTCTTAATCGGACAAGGGGTGCAAAATATTTACATAATTACATATGCCATAGGGAAAAATGAATAAATAAAAGGTCTTGACAATAAAATGATTATTATATAATATAAATCAATGTCACACGGTTCAGGTCTGTGGTTGAAAGTTCATGCCAGTCGCAGGCAAAAGGACCCACGTAAGTTAAATAAGCAAAGATTTATTTAATGAGCATGGTGCGGCTTAGAAGTAAGACCTGCCAGATGGGATGATCCAATCTGAGAGGAGTATTAGTGACGGTAACCCCGGAGCGAACCTTCCGGCAGGCGAGTGTGGGGTCAAAGACCAGGTCAGCTGAATCGTGTTTCTTTCGACAAAAAATAAGAATTAAGATAAACGGAATATAGTGAAAAAAACGACTTAAAAGTAATTATTTACAATTATCCACAATAATTTAATACGACGGTATTATTAAATATTTTTAGAAAAGAGAGCTTATTATTTTAAAGGGAATGCATATTTATACACAACAATATTGTTCAAATCATAACAATTGGTTAAATAAATAAGAAAACAATAGCATATTTATGCAATCATGGCTCAGCGGTTTTTTTCCACACTACCGAATCGCCAAAAATCAATTATCAACAGAGTTATTCACATTATCCACAGATTTTTGAAAGCTGATGAATACACAAATATTGTCGAGCCATAAAGAAAAATATTAAGCATAAATGTCGATTTTTAATGAATATTTTTCCATTATAAAAAAATATTAAATTCGAAAGGGAAAAATATGATACATAAAGAATACTATATATATATTGCTGAAAGGGGTTGAATTGTATGAAAATATGTATCACAGGAAAAAATTTTACGGTTTCTGATGCTCTGAAAAATGCAATAGAATCCAAATTTGTCAGGTTCGAGAAATATTTTAAAAACGAGATGGAAATCAATGTTGCCCTTGAAGTAAAGAAAAATCGTCAGATTATTGAAAGTATGCTGACAGTTGATGGCATTAACATCCGGGCAGAAGAAGTATCTCATGATATGTACGCATCACTTGATCGTGTGGTTGATAAGCTGGCAATGCAAATCACAAAATATAAAACTAAACTTGAAAAGAAGAATAAAATTCATGAGACCATTCGATTTGAGCAGGTTCCAGACTATGAAGAGGATGAGGAAGAAATTGAAATAGTCAAGACCAAAAGATTTGATGTTAAGCCTATGAGTGCAGAAGAAGCAGTATTACAGATGGAATTGTTGGGACATAATTTCTTTGTTTTTACTAATGCCGATACAGATGAATTCAACGTAGTCTACAAAAGAAAACAAGGACAGTACGGTTTGATTGAACCAACCTATTGAGTAAGGTCTAAGATTTAAAAGTCAAGGTTTAAGATGTAAGATTATAATGAAAATTAATTAAGATGGGCGGTATGCCCATCTTTCTTTTTTTGTTTTCCTTAGACTATATATCAATATATCTGATTTCTTATGTTACGCGCCGAATTTTTGTAGTCGACCTGAGTTGGCAAGTAAAAGCCCCATAAGATATTTGCTTTCAAAATCTCCTAAACCTCCTGTTATGCTGTTGCTCTCAGTAAAGCGTTGTGTGTTGTCAAAGCCACAGTATTTGCCATGAATTAGTACCGGTACAGGATGCCAGCTGTGAGAATGCATTAAAGCAGGGCTGGAATGATCTCCGGTAATACATAAAACGTCAGGAAGCTCATTTAACAGAAGAGGAAGTGCTCGGTCAACAGTTTCGATACATTTTACTTTGCCGGGAAAATCACCGTCTTCCCCGGATTTATCGGTTCCTTTGATATGTATATAAAAATAATTGTATTTATTCGAGTGGTTTTGGTATATTTCAAACAGTTTTTCAATGGATTCTGCAGCGGGCAATATGGAAAAACCCAAAAGTGAGGCAATGCCACGATACATAGGATAGGCTGCAATAGCTGCAGCTTCTAATTTATATTTATCTCTCATGGACAATATACGTGGTTTAGATGAAAAACCTCTCATAAGAAAAGCGTTTGCAGGGTGCTCGTTTTTTAACAACTCAAGACCTCTTTCAGTAAATTTATTGATTACATCAGCCAAATATTTTGAACTTTCGTTATTTCCGACAGCTTTTCGTATGGGCAAATCATCATGTAGCGGATCAGTATCGGAAATAAGTGACCCCAGTTCTTTTTGCTCCGAGGAAAAAACTGTTACAAAACGATGTTCTTTTCCCGGTTTTATTTTTATTTTTACATTCTCTATTTCTGAGATGGAGCTAATAAGTTCGCAGAGGACATCTGCTTTATCATCATCGATGCGCCCGGCTCTCCTATCGGTTATTATACCTTTTGGATTTATGGAAGCAAAATTGGATCTTGCTGCAATATCATTGGATTCCAGTTTAATACCTAATCCTAATGCTTCAAGAACACCTCTTCCGATTTGATGATGCAAGGGATCATATCCAAAAACCGCAAGATGAGCAGGACCGCTTCCCGGAGTAATTCCGTAAAGAATCGGGTGGATCCTTCCTATCATGGAGCTTTTTGTCAAGTAATCCAAATTAGGGGTTACTGCATATTCCAGTGGTGTTTTATTATCAAAATCAGGATGAGGAAGATCTCCTAATCCGTCTAAAATAATAAGAACAATTTTAGAATTGTTTATCACAATATGTTCTTTTATAATTTCTTCATATGTCAAAAATTGGTACCTCCTTAAAAAATTTTCCCAAATTCTTATTCATCTTCATTATTTTTTCATAATAATAAAGGATTATTACAAATCATTATCGAATTTATTAAAAAATTTGTGTTTTTCTCCGTTAAACGATTGAAACTGATATAAATGTTGTTTAAAATTATTATAATGGCATAAATTAAGAGAGGTGTATTTTTGGTGGAAGCTTTTCCTGGCCTTTTTTCACAGATAAGAATCATAGATATTATAGATATTGCAGTAGTTGCTTTTGTTCTATATAAGATTCTTCAATTTATACAGGAAACACGTGCGGAGCAGCTTGTTAAAGGCCTGGCTTTTATTCTTATCGTCACAAAAATAAGTCAATGGCTTGGTTTGTATACCATCCATTGGATTCTACAAAACACCATGACATTGGGAATGATTGCATTAATTATCGTATTTCAGCCGGAGATGAGAAGAGCTCTGGAATATCTGGGAAGAGGAAAGTTTTTATCCAAATCCTTTACGGAAATTGATAAAGGTGTTGCACAGGAAATTACTTCCGAAATAATCAAAGCGATCACGTATTTTACCAGACATAACGTAGGAGCACTGATTATAATTGAAAGAGAAACCGGGATTGGCGATATTATTGAAACCGGTACAAAACTTAATGCAGAAATATCAGAAGAATTACTGATTAATATATTTAATGTAAATGCACCACTTCATGATGGTGCGGTTATTATAAGAGGAAAAGCTATATTTGCGGCAGGTTGTGTTTTGCCGTTATCGCAGAATAAAAACCTGAGTAAAGAATTGGGCACAAGACACAGAGCCGGGATCGGGATAACCGAAAGTTCGGATGCGGTTGCATTAATCGTATCGGAAGAGACAGGCGCCATCTCCGTATGTATTGATGGAAAGCTGTCTCGATTCTTGGATATCAAATCTGTTGAACGAATATTATTAAATATATACCTCAACAAAATAAAAGAGAAAAATTCTTTAATGCCTTTAATTAAAAAGCTATGGAGGCAGGAGCATGAATAACTTTTTTGATAATCTGTTTAACAGAAATAATAGAATGCCTCATGAGAAAAAAGGGACCAGCATTATGACTAAAATTGTTTCCGTCATTATTGCAGTTGTTTTGTGGATGTATGTAATTGGAGAAGTCAATCCGGAAATAGTATCTGAAGTCAAAAATATCGAGGTTAAATTGGTTAATGTTGAAAAATTGGCTCAGGCAGGGCTGGTGGTCATGGGGCAGGATTACTATTCGGTTAATATGCAGTTAAGGGGCAGAAGAAGTGATGTTGTGAATATCACTCCTCAGGATATAAATGCCATTGCAGATATTAGAGGCTTTGGAAAAGGTGAAAACAGTGTACCTGTTGAAGTTAATCTTCCTTCAAATTTGGAAGTTGAATCTATCAATCCGGTTCAGATAAAGGTTTCCTTGGATGAGGTGGTCAGAAGATCCAAACCGGTCAAGATCGAATTTGCAGGATCGGCAGCCTCAGGGTACATTCATGGAACGCCTGTTATAGAGGAACCGGAGATCATGGTTTCCGGGCCCGAGACTTTTGTTAAATCTGTGGATCATGTGATTGCTTCCGTTAATTTAGACAATACGGATCAAGATATCAAAAGGAACTTTACTTTCAGGATGGTAGATAGTGGAGGTGATGAAGTATTAGGTGTGCATTCAGAAGATGTTTATGTGAATGTTTATGTCCCCATCTATCGTGTAAAAAATGTGCCTGTAGATGTTACAACCGTTGGGAATCCTGCTGAAGGATTTGAAATTGTATCAACGGTGAAAATTCCTTCCAGGGTTGAAATAATGGGAAGGGATGAAGACATAGAAACGATAGATGGTATTCAAGCTCAACAGGTATCTGTTGAAGGTATTTCAGAAACAAAGGATATTAATTTATCCGTAAATTTACCTGAAAATGTACAGCTTGTAAATCCGGAAAGACCGCCCAGATTGAAAGTAAATGTTGAAAGAATTATAAGTATGGATTTGTTATATGATCCGGAAGAAATAGAGATTATTGGATTAGCGGACAGATTTGATGCTGAAATAGATAGTGCAGATCCTGTCAGATTGACTGTAGAAGATATTGAAAGCGTTATTGGAGCTCTCACAAAAGAGGATATTACACTTTCTCTTGATTTAAGTGATTTGAGAGAGCAAGGTGAACATTCTGCCAAAGTAACTTGGTCTTCTGACAAGGATATCAGGATTACGCAAATGGAAAATGACACCGTAAGGGTCAAAATTTCCAGGAAAGAATAAGGAATTGCTTAAGTTTTCAAAAGTTCTAAACAATTCAGGTTTTTCATATTATAAGATTAAGACGAAAGCTTATCAGATAAAAGGGAGATGCTCATTATGGAATCTATTAAAAGCAAGATTACAAAAATAGCTGTTAAAGAAGGATTGAAATATATAGAAAAAGACACTCAAGAGAACACGTCAAAACTCATACAATGGGTTGAGAAATTCGCTACATTGGAAGATCATAAAAAAGCAATCGCGTGGGTGAAAAAGAATATTAACGATTCGGATAGCGTACCGGCAAAATTCATCGATAGAGTTTTCACGGAGGTTAATCCAAAGTGCAGAGAAAAGCTTTTAACCAATTTTATCGTGCAATCTTATTTTATCGGAAGACCTAAAGCTTTTGAAAATGAAAAAAAATACAAATGTAAAATACCCTGGGCTATACTAATTGATCCTACATCGGCCTGCAACTTGAAGTGTAAAGGCTGTTGGGCTGCAGAATACAATAAAACCGATAGCCTGTCTTATGAAACGCTTGACAGGATTATTACCGAAGGGAAAGAATTAGGGATATATGCTTATCTTTATTCCGGTGGGGAACCGTTGATGCGAAAAAAAGACCTTATTAAATTAGCCGAAAAGCATGATGAGTGTATTTTTCTTGCCTTTACCAACGGGACACTGATAGATGAACAATTTGCAGATGAACTTGCCCGGGTTGGGAATTTCACTTTGGCATTAAGTGTGGAGGGCTTTAAAGATGAGACGGATTTGAGAAGAGGGGATTTATCATTCGACTACATCATGAAAGCCATGGATATACTCAAAAAAAGAGGTATTTTCTTTGGATTTTCCACATGCTATCATCCTAAGAATGTCGATGCCGTTTCATCCGATGCCTATCTGGATATGGTAATGGAAAGAGGATGCTTATATGGATGGTATTTTACCTATATGCCTTTGGGAAAAGATGCAGTATTAGATTTGATATGTTCTCCCGAAGAAAGGGAAAAAATGTATTATGCCGTAAGAGAATCCAGAAGGACAAGACCCATGTTTGTGCTGGATTTCTGGAACGACGGTGAGTATGTAGAAGGATGTATTGCAGGCGGAAGAAACTACTTTCATATCAATGCCAACGGAGATGTTGAGCCATGTGCATTTATACATTATTCCAATGTAAATATTAAAGATGTGAGCCTGTTAGAAGCACTTCAGTGTGATTTGTTTAAAGAATATCAGACAAGACAGCCATTTAATCATAATCATCTAATGCCTTGCCCGCTTTTGGATAATCCGGATAAATTATTGGAAATGGTTAATGCGGCATCCGCAAAATCCACACAACCGTTAGACAAGGAATCTGTTGAATGTCTGACCAGAAAATGTATCGTGCCGTCTATAAAGTGGGAATGTACGGCAAAAAGGCTCTGGGATGAAAAAAATCAGGAAAAG
>CAZKKX010000068.1:7684-12636 GCA_964553505.1 uncultured Eubacteriales bacterium
GCAAATAAAATTCAATAAACCCTAAAAAAATCGGCACCGGCGTGTCGATTTTTTAAGACTACAGAATAAAGAAGAGCATTAACGAAAATTGTAGAACTATATATAGTTGTAAAAAATTTGGAGGAAGATAAGATGGGAAGACTTTTTGGTACAGATGGTGTCAGGGGAGTAGCAAATACGGAACTTACTCCTGAATTAGCGTTTAAATTGGGAGAAGCAGGCGCATGTGTACTTGCTGAAAAGAATAAAAAGCCAAGAATTGTTATTGCTAAAGACACAAGGATATCAGGAGATATGCTGGAAGCGGCTTTATCTGCCGGGATTCTTTCTATGGGTGCTGATGTTTTATACATTGGGGTTCTGCCTACGCCAGCGGCAGCCTATCTGATAAAGTATTATAATGCTGATGCAGGCGTTGTTATTTCAGCATCTCACAACCCCTTTGAATATAATGGAATCAAGTTTTTTAACAAAGACGGGTACAAACTGGAAGATGCAGTTGAAGACCGGATAGAAAGTATGGTTTTGAATGGAATGCCGGTAAATGAAAAAATATGGGGCGAAGCACTGGGAAAAAGGATAATTAAAGATGATGCCCTTTACCAATATACGGAATTCCTCAAAAAAACGGTGGATGTTTCTTTTGACGGTATGAAAGTTATCATTGATTGTGCAAATGGTGCGGCATATCGGGCGGCAGAAAAGACTTTTAATGAATTAGGTTCAAATGTGACTGCCATGCATGACCGACCTGACGGTATCAATATAAACGTTAAATGCGGGTCTACCCATCCTGAAGATTTAAGAAAATCTGTTGTTGATGCAAACGCGGATGCAGGACTGGCATTTGACGGAGATGCGGACAGGCTGATTGCTGTAGATGAAAAAGGTAACATTGTGGACGGTGACAAAATAATATATATATGTTCAAAGATGTTAAAAGAAGAAGGAAGACTGAAAGACAACAGAGTGACGGCGACAGTCATGAGTAATATCGGTTTTTACAAGGCTTTGGAGAATATAGGCTGTGTGGCGGAAACTACAAAAGTCGGAGACAGATATGTCTTGGAAAGAATGATTGAAAAAGGAAGTATAATCGGCGGAGAACAATCCGGACATATCATATTTTTAGAGCATACCACCACAGGAGATGGCATCCTGTCTGCCCTTCAATTGTTAAGAGCTGTAAAAAAATCCGGCAGAAAGCTGTCGGAGCTTGCAGGAGAAGTTACCATTTATCCTCAGGTATTGGTGAATGCAAGGGTCCAAAATGAAAAAAAGTACGAATATGAGCAGGACGAAGCCGTTTTATCGGAAATCAAAAAGGTCGAAGAAAAAATGTCATCCGAAGGTCGTGTTCTCATTCGTCCTTCCGGCACAGAACCCTTTGTAAGAGTCATGATTGAAGGCAAAGACGAAGAAGAAATAAAATCTCTTGCAGAAAACCTGGCAAAACTGATCGAAGAACGATTGGGATGAAAACAGATTACAGAGTAAGAATTATGGAGTATAGAGTATGGAGTAGTATAGAGTATAGATGATGGATAAAGTCTATCGGAGCAAAGCAAGCTCACTGTAGGGGTGGGTCCCTGTGCCCGCTCGAATAGAAACTCTGTAACAGAAAGGACTGATATGATGTATGGAATCGTACTGGAAGGCGGCGGCGGAAAAGGCGCTTATCAATTTGGCGCATGGAAGGCATTAAACGAGCTGGGGATCGAATACAATGGCGTAGTAGGGACTTCTATCGGTGCTATAAATGCTGCTTTGATGGTACAAGATAATTTTGAGGCAGCCGGTGAACTGTGGAACAAAATCCACATTTCAGCGTCTGAAAGTATAGGGACAGAAATATATCATCAATTGGCTGCTCACGAATTTAAAAGTAAGGACCCTGTTGAAATAAAAAAAGAAATGCAGGAGACATTTGGTATAGACGGCATTGATATTTCTACCTTTAGAGAATCTGTTAATGCCATGATAAAAGAGGATATCATAAGAGGTTCCGAAAAGGATTTTGGCATGGTGACCATTTCGCTGAAACAAAAAAAGGGACTGAAACTGTTCAAGGAGGATATTCCAAAAGGGCAGCTTGGTGATTATATGATTGCCAGTTGCTATCTGCCCATTTATAAGACCATGCTTCTAAACGGAGACTACTTCCTTGACGGTAGTTACTATGACAGACTGCCTACGGATATGTTGATAGGAAAGGGCTACAAAAAAATCATAGAGATTCGGCTTTACACACCAAAGCCCGATGAAGAAAAGAAGAATATCCCTTCAGATGTCCATATTACCACCATCTATCCAAAGGAATACTTGGGCAAAGCTCTCGATTTCAGTAAAGAACAAGTATTAAAAAACATTAAGTTGGGTTATGCAGATACCCTTGAAACGCTCAGCCAGGTTACAGAACGTAAGATTTAAGATTGATGGTAGGAATTTTGTATTGTTTAGAGGAGGCAAAAACATTATAATGAACAGGAGACTTATAACGTCAAAGAGGTCAGATTTATGCCCTAAGGGAATCACTAACTCAATCTATACTCAATACTACATAACCATAATCTGATTTTATGTCATTGCGAGCATTTACTCTATACTACATAACCAAGGTTGTCCATAATCTATCAACTGGTTTTTGGTTAACCATAAACCTTTACGCACAAACCGCAATTTAATGGAGGTGATTTATCAGCAGATAGGAGAAAAAATAACTCAAACAAGCGCCAGAACTGTAAGATTAATGTATCTTACAGTTGACGAGGTCAGGGGAGTATCGAGACTATTCGGCGGATGCCCCTGCGGCTCTTCGGGTCGAAAGAGGTTTTACAAACCTGTCGGGTGACCGGCAGAACAAAGTAAACTTTAACAATGCAAAAACAAAGTTAATTTAATAATTTTAATAGGGGGTTTTTGCTTTGTGCGGAATTGTAGGTTATATCGGAAATAAGAATGCCTGCGAAGTTATATTAAACGGATTAAACAAACTGGAATACAGAGGGTATGATTCCTCGGGAATAGCGCTAAATATCAATGGAAAAATTAAAGTTCATAAATATAAAGGCAGAATAAAAAATCTTGAAGAAAAGCTGGCACCATTAGGATTCAACAGCCCATTGGGAATAGGTCACACCAGATGGGCCACTCACGGTGCACCTTCAGATAAAAATGCCCATCCTCATTCAAATATGTCGGGATCCATTGCATTGGTTCATAACGGCATAATTGAAAACTATATACAACTGAGAGAATGGCTGATCAATGAGCATCATGTACAATTCGAGTCGGAAACCGATACGGAAGTAGTCGTTCACCTCATTGACCATTATTATGAGGGAGATCTTTTAGAAGCGGTTTTCAAAGCGGTGGAAAAGATGAAAGGTGCCTTTGCCGTAGGGGCTATTTGCTGTGACGAGCCGGATAAAATCGTAGCAGTCAGAAAAGACAGTCCGTTAGTCGTAGGGCTGGGAAAAGACGAAAACATTATTGCATCCGATATCCCGGCACTGCTGAAATATACACGGGATGTATACCTTATCAACAACGGTGAAGTGGTACTTCTTACAAAAGAAGGCGTCAAGATCTTCAATGAAAGCAGAGAAGAAATCAAAAGAGATGTTTTCCACGTGACATGGGATGCGGAAGCTGCTGAAAAAGAGGGTTATGAGCACTTTATGCTGAAAGAGATAAATGAACAGCCTAAAGGCGTTGATGCGACCCTTAACAGAAGGCTGGAGGATGGCAACCGAATTACCTTGGACGGAATACAGATCACAAAAGAAGACCTTGAAAAAATCAACAAAGTCTATATCGTCGCCTGCGGTACGGCTTACCATGCAGGCCTTGTAGGTAAATTTGCCATAGAAAAATTTGCCCAGATTCCGGTAGATGTGGACATTGCTTCAGAGTTCAGATACCGGGAACCTTTTATAGACAACCGGACACTGTTTATTGCCATCAGTCAGTCGGGAGAAACGCTGGATACTCTGGCAGCACTTCGTGAGGCCAAAAGGAGAGGGGCAAGGGTCCTATCCATTGTCAATGTGGTAGGCAGCTCCGTAGCCAGAGAATCCGATGATGTTTTCTATACCTGGGCAGGACCGGAGATCGCCGTAGCTTCCACAAAAGCCTATACAACACAATTGATCTCCATGTATCTTATAGCCCTTCACATGGCAGTGACAAAGGATGCAATATCACAAGACTACTATGATCTTATAATAAAAGAACTTAAAGAACTGCCGGAGAAAGTGCAAAAGATACTGGAAAACACAGATACGATAAAAGAAATCGCAAAGATAAATTATCAAAAGCAACATGCTTTCTTCATCGGAAGGGGCATTGATGTAGCAGTAGCCCTGGAAGGATCTTTGAAACTTAAAGAAATCTCCTACATTAATTCATTTGCCATAGCCGCAGGGGAATTGAAGCATGGAACCATCGCCTTGATTGAAGATGGTACATTCCTGGCAGCAGTTGCTACACAGGATCATCTGTTTGAAAAAATGCTGTCCAATATCCAGGAAGTAAAAGCAAGAGGTGCTTATGTCCTGGGTGTCGCAAAAGAAGGGAACAAAGAAATCGAAAAACAAGCAGATAAGGTGATCTATATACCGGATTGCATTGATGAAGTGACCCCGGTATTGAGCGTCGTACCGTTGCAGCTGCTGGCGTATTATATGGCAGTGCTGAGGGGTTGTGATGTGGATAAACCTAAGAACCTCGCAAAAAGTGTCACGGTGGAATAGCAGAGCTTTAAAATTCCCCGTATTGTAGCTTTGTAAAAAAGTTTAACCTTTTATAAAAAAAGTCTAACCATTTACAAAAAAGTTTAACCTTTTATACCTTTGCCATTGGGGACGGTTCTGCCATTGGGGACGGTTCTTTTTGACACGCATGTGCCTATCTAAACACAAAACCAGCCAACAACACATCATTGTCAAACT
>CAZKKX010000069.1:0-12325 GCA_964553505.1 uncultured Eubacteriales bacterium
GCTTGTTTGATGCATATAAGGTTATTGTAGGTGACACAGGGGACAAATTTGATTTTGAGGACCAATCTTATTATAGGTTAGAAATCATCAGAGCTTTAATTAAAGCTGAAAAAGCTCCGGTGCAGAAAGAAATTGGTCCCCGTGATAAAATTAGAGCATCTTTAACCTTTGTATTTAGTGATAAAGAGGCAAGAATTATTGTATACGATGATTATATACAATATGAGGACAAGCTATACCGAAGCCCTCTTATTGCAGATAACATTTATAAAATAATAACACAATAAATAATCTGATTAGCAAACAAATGTGAAGCAGGAAGCCTTGCTTTCGTAGGAGTTCTGGTTACAGAACGTCGGCAATCTCAAGAAATCTTTTTCGCTTGATTCAAACACTTAAAATACAGGCTTTCTACCTTGTAACCAAAATATTCCGATGAAAGGTTATAAGCAGTTTTCAAACCGTTGTTTGAAAGATTCTTTAGCAAATTATCATCGTTTATGCATTTTAAAACGGCTGTCGGTACATCCGAATCCTTTTCAAACACCATACCGTTATAGCCATGTGTTATGAAATTTTTGATATTATCATCATGACGTACTAAAACAGGGACCCCTGCAGACATAGCTTCCAGTATGGTCAACCCTTGAGTTTCTGTTTTTGAAGCACTGACGAACAAATCGGCCAGCTGATAATATAAACCCGTTTCATTCCATGGGACTCTTCCGGTAAAAATAGTCTTATCCTTTATATTAAGTTGAGCACTCAAATTTTCCAATTCTTTTCTTTTTGGCCCGTCGCCAACGATGGCCAATCGGATAGAAGAATTTTTTTCAAGTATACCGGGCATCTGTTTTATAATCACATCAATGCTTTTTTCTTCTGCAATCCGCCCCAGGTAAAGTAAAACTTTTTCATCTGGAAAGAGACCGATTTCACTTCGTTTTGCGTTAAGCTGTGCTGTTGTAAAAATACCTTTCTTAAAATTATCCAATTTGATACCGGTGGGGATTACTTCAATATTGTTAGTTACGCCGTATTGTATAAGAGCTTTTTTTGTTTTTTCCGAAGGAGCAATGACAGAAGCGCATTCGTTCAGGTATAATTTAGAGCCTACTTTAGAAAGTTTAGTAGCTATTTTTTTATTAATATTTCGCTTAGCAACATAATGGGTATAATCTTCGTACATAGTATGATAAGTATGAATAACAGGTATGCCCATTATTCTTGCAATAAGGCGTGCCATAAGACAAACACTGAATTCCGTCTGAGTATGAATAATATCAAGATTCAGGTCTTTTATTTTTTTGATTACCGAATAAGGATAAATCAATCCGATTCGAAACTCCTTCCACTTTCTGAAAGGAATAGAAGGAATTCTTAAGACGCCAGGCTTATCATCCTGAAAGCCGGGGATTTTTACTGTGACAATAGTGACGTTGTGCCCTCTCTTCTCAAGCTCATCCTTGAGAATCATCGTAGAAGTTACAACGCCGTTGATTTGCGGATAGTAACAATCAGTAAACAATCCGATGTTCATATAACATTCCTCATCTCTAATTAAAATTATAGCTATCTCTATTATCTATTTTACTACACTTATAGCAATACTTTTATTAGAAATATGTTAAAAATATTTTATTATTCTTTCCTCTAACCACTAACCCCCAACCTCCAACCTTTGGACATTATGCCGGGTCGACGAATGTGTCCGTCGTGCAGAGGTGCGTCCCAGCAGGCTACGGTCTAATTGAAAATAAAATTGACGTGAGCATCTATTTAGTGCTATAATATTATCGTTCAAATAATGAACGATAATACAAAATACAGGTGATGACATATGAACGAAGGAGATATACTTCAAATTGTTTCGGATAACCCACAAATCAGCCAAAGAAAAATAGCAGAAAAAACAGGCATCTCATTAGGACAAGTTAATTTTCTGATGAAAAAGTGTGTTAAAAAAGGCTTGATAAAGATAGAAGGGCAGAGTCCAAAATCTATTCGGTACAACCTGACTCCAAAAGGCATGAAAGAAAAAGCAGAGCTCACCCTTCAGTATATTAAACTGTCCTATAAAGCTATAATAAATTTAAGCGATAAAATACGCGAAATCACCGATAGACAAATAAAAGAAGGAAATATAATATACGTATTGGGAAAAGATGATGAAATAATGGAACTTGTTAAAATAATATTGAAAGAAAAGAAAGCAGAGCATAAAGTAATAAATAATACTGTTGAAATTGATCTTGAAAAAGACTATGTGATTTATTTTTGGGAGCATAAATTTTTAGGAGAATTATCAGACATGAATTATATTAATGTTTTAGAATAATTAATTTATTATTGACTAATTTTCTTAAGTGTTTTTTCAAGAGAAGATAGGAGAAAAGAGCCATGAAGATATTACTTGAAATATTTTTTTTCATTAATGCATTTATTATAGCATGGGCTATGATAGGATATCCTGCCTCTTTGAAATTAATTGGAAAGCTATATAAAAATAGAAAACTGAAAAAGGACTACTCTTATCAACCGACAGTAACCGTTATGGTTGTAGCGCATAATGAAGAAAAAGTAATGCAGGAGAAACTTAACAATATTATAGAATTAGAATATCCAAAAGAAAAAATAGAGTATTTGATTGCCTCTGATAATAGTACAGATCAAACAAATAGTATAGTTAGAAAGTTTATAGAAGAACACCCTGATATAAAACTTAGACTGTATGAGGTTGAAAATCGTAAGGGAAAAACAAACGCCCAAAATGAAGCACAAAAGACTGTTACAACAAATTTTCTTGTGATGACAGATGCAAATTCAATGATGGATAAAAATGCAGTTAGAGAGTTAATGTCTGCTTTCACATCAGAGGATATTGCTTATGTTTCAGGCAAGTTATCTATTATAAATAAAGATGGAAGTTATGTAAGTAATGCCGAAGCAAGATACTGGGATAAAGATTTAGTAACTCGTGAGATAGAAGCAAGAATCCAAACAATAACAGCAGGAAATGGTGCGTTATATGCTTGCAGGACAAAAGACTATTATGACTTTGAACCGGTACACTGTCATGATAGTGCGATGCCGCCTTTATACGCTTTGCAAGGAAAAAGGGCTATTGCAAACCATGATGCAGTTGCTTATGAGAAGGCCGGAGAAAAAATAGAAGATGAATTTAACAGAAAAGTAAGAATGAACAGACTTATACTTAAACAAATATTACCGGATATTAGAATTCTAAATGTATTTAAGTATAAATGGTTTTCTTTCTTTTATTTTGGGCACAGGACATGTAGGTACTTATTATGGATTTCACACTTGATTCTGTTTGTAACAAATACTTTACTAATTCAAGAGTCAACGTTTTATTTATTAGTATTTATAGGACAAGTTGGTTTCTATCTAATAGCTTTATTAAGGGCTACTGTAGATATAAATAATAAATATTTAGT
Organism: uncultured Eubacteriales bacterium; assembly: GCA_964553505.1. Lineage (GTDB taxonomy): Bacteria > Bacillota > Clostridia > Peptostreptococcales > JAAYPU01 > JAENZQ01. The sequence continues at coordinate 3,459 of CAZKKX010000069.1, forward strand.
ATTGATATATTACTATACGGCTACGGTTATTGCCCAATGGGTTGGTGTTTATAAAATATTGACGGGGAAATCCAAACCTTATTGGGAAAAATCGGAAAGCAGCAGATAATATTTTAAACAAGAAATTAAAATTAGGAGTCAATATGAAAGTATTTTACGTAACAATGAAGTTCCCTGCTATGTCGGAAACTTTTGCAGGACATGATGTCCTAACACTTTATCAAAAAGGTATTGATATTTCTGTACATTCTTTGCTAAATAAAGGAAAATATGCCGAAAGATTCAAAAAAGAAAGAAGACTTGAAAAAATATGGATAACACACAATAATTTTTTTGCCATGTTAAAAGGACTAATATATGGAATTAGAAGAGTAAACTTATTGATAGATCTAATCGTTTGGATTATAAAAACCAATTTAAAGAATAAAAATCATTTACAGAAGAGTATTTTCTTGATTCCTAGAGCGGTAGACATATTTAATACTATTGAAAAAGAAAGACCAGATGTTGTCCATTTGTTCTGGGGGCATTTTCCGTCAATAGTAGGATACCTGGTTGAAAAATATCATCCTGATATAACGGTAACTATTTTTTTGGGTGCCTATGACCTTGAAATGAATTATAACGGAACTAAACCAGTAGCATGTAGTGCTAAAGCTGTATTTACTCATGCAAAATGCAACGTTCCTATTATTAAACGTTTAGGGGTTAACCCTGAGAACATTACTGTTTGTTACAGAGGTATAGACCTTGAAAGGTTTAGTCTCGAAAGTATTCCCAAAAAAATAAATAAGCGTATAGTATGTGCAAGCAGGTTAATTGAATCAAAAGGTGTAGATGATGTAATTAAGGGTTTTTCTAAAATTAATAAAAAGTATCCGGATTCAACGCTTGTTATTTTAGGCGATGGGGAGAAAAAAGCTGAATTGGTAAAAATGGTAAAATCTCTTAATCTATCAAGTGCTGTTGACTTTAAAGGACATGTTAATCAAGATGTATTATTTCAAGAAATGAAGAAAGCTGAAATATTCATGCTATTATCAAAGAAACAATCGGAAAGACTGCCTAATGTTGTGAAAGAAGCTATGCTGGCAAAGTGTTTGTGTATTGTTAGCGAAACACCAGGAATAGAAGAACTGGTAGAGAACAATGGTACGGGTTATATTGTTAAATCAGGAAATTTTAATAAAATGTATTGCATTGCAGACAATATTTTTACTAATAAGGTGAATAGAAAACCCATAGTTGAAAAGGCATTCTTACATATAACAAATAACTTTGATATAAAAAAGTTGATGGATAATTATATAGGAATATGGGAATCTGACAAAAAATAGTATTGTTTTTTATAGATGACTAAATAAGGATGGATAAAAAATGAAAAAAATTCTTTTTTTTATGCAAGAACTTACCGGAGGCGGTGCAGAAAGAACCGTTATAAACATCATGAATTATCTAAACAAAGAAAAATTCAAGATAATATTTGTGTTGGGAAATAAGGATTTAAATGATTATTCTATGTTTATAGATAATGATATTAATATAAAATATTTAAATACATCCAGACTAAGATATTCTTTTATGAAACTAAGAAAGGCAATAATTACCGAGAATCCTGATTTAATATTTACCACTTTAAACCCTAATAATATTTTAGTCAGTATCACTAATATGTCTTTAAAAAACAGAATACCTCTTATAATCAGGGAAGCTAACAATAGAACACAATCAAAGAAAGCAACGAGATTAAATAGATTTATAACAAAGTATTGTTATAATTACTTATCTAATAAAATCATTGCTCTTTCAAATGGAGTTAAGGATGATCTGGTTAGGAATTTTTATGTTGATGATAAGAAGATTCAAGTAATCTATAATCCAATTGATTTAGATACTATTAATAAATTAAAAAATGAAGAAATAGATGATTTGTCAATAGAATGTGATGAGAAAATAATTGTTGCAGTAGGAAGACTGGTTGAACAAAAAGACTATCCAACACTTATTAAGGCATTTAAAATTGTAAGTGAGCATTTAAAAGCAAAGCTTTTGATATTAGGTAAGGGTCCTTTGGAGAATGAACTTAAAACCCTTGTACATGCTTTGGGGATAGATGAAAAAATAATATTCAAAGGATTTAAGAATAATCCTTATAAATACATGAAAAAAGCTGATTTGTTTGTATTAACATCTAAATGGGAGGGGTTTGGGCATGTTATAGTTGAGGCCATGGCATGTGGTACACCGGTAATTTCAACAGATTGCAATTCAGGACCGAAAGAAATTATAGGGGAAAATCAATATGGAGTTTTAGTAAAGGTTTCTGATTATGAGCAACTGGCTGAAAATATAATTAATTTATTTAAATCAGATAGCCAACGAACCCAATATATACTGAAAGGTTATGAGAGAGTAAATAACTTCAAAGCTTCAGATATTATCTTAAAGTATGAACAAGCAATTAGCGAAACTATTGAAAAAGTTAAAATATATAAATAATCAAAGGAGATATGATTTTATCATGGCAAGCTCATTGCATATAGAATTTACAGGAATATCTGGGGCAGGAAAGACAACAACATTTATTGAAGTCTGCAAAGAATTAGAAAGAAGAAATATAACATTCGAAAATTTAAATTTAATAAATAGCAGAAAAATCAATGCTTATAATTTATTTATATTATTAAAATGCTTATATTTAGTATTTAGTTTGAAGCCTAATGGATTAAAAGGACTAAAGAAAATATTTAAACATATTGTATCTTTCAAGATAAGATATTCGGCTTCATCTAATAAATATAAGACGCATTTGCTGGATGAAGGTATTTTTCATAAAATAAGAGATATATCAAGACATAGCAAAGAGAAAGAAATGATTAAAATTGCTGAAAAGGTTTTTAAGAGTATTAATACACCTGATATTGTAATATCTATAGAAGCAAATGCGGATATTATTTTTAAAAGAAGAATAAAGAGAGATAGAAAAAATGATGTGATAGACTACAGAGTTATATCCATATATGTATCTCAGTATAATGAAACCATTGAGACTATTGAATATGTTAGAGATAATAAAAAAAAGAAGTTGGAATTAGTGCGCATAAAAAATGAAAGCGATGACGACATCGAAAACAATGCAAAGATAATAGTCGATGAAATCGAAAAGCAGTTATTTTTTAAAAATAACATTAAATGACAAAGAGGGATAATATTATGAGCAATTTACGACTGCTATTAATTCTAAAAAAATCCGCATTAAATCGAGGGATGAATACTGGTCTTGAAACCTTAGTTTGGGGGTTAGCCGAAAAAGGAATTCGTATTTATATTGTGTCTGGAGGCGGTAATCCGGGAAAAAATAATTATTCAATCCCGAATAATGTTCATTATTTTTTTACAGGAATTGAAGGTATTACTAAATTAAACTTCCAAAAAGCTATGGAAATAATAAAAAAAGAGAATGTTGATATTGTTATAGGTCGTATAGACTATCTGCTACCATTGACCCAACTTAAAGAGAAGCCAGGCAAAAAGTCTCCTCTTTTGATTGCAGCACAAGGAAGTGTAAAAACAACTAAATTATATTATTATAGAAAGATAGAATTAATAAGGGATTTAATTAAAGGAAAAGCTGATCTGATAGATTTCAAATACAGGTTTTTCATAAGATCACATACTCATAAGATAGACAAAGTAATTGCCATTAGCAAAGCAGTAAAATTAAACGTGGAAAAGTTTTATAAGATACGAAAGAATCAATGTGAAATAATTTATTGTGGCGTGGATATAGAAGGATTTGGATTTAAACAAAGAGGCGACGAAGCAGATAGACCAAGGAAATATAAAATATTATATGCAGGAAACATACAAAAGGCTAAAGGAGTGGAGGCATTAATAAAGGCAGCATCAAAAGTAAACTATCCTATTGAAATAATATTATGTGGAAATGCTAAGGAAAAATATTTGGAGCATTTAAGAAAGTTTTTTTCACCACAAAATAAAACAAGTAAAATTAATTATAAAGGAGCATTACCTCAATCGGAATTAGTTGCGGAATATCAGAATTGTGATTTATTTATATTCTTATCAAAAAGTGAAGGGTTGGGGAAAGCTTTAATTGAAGCGATGTCATGTGGCTGTCCCGTAATTACTTCCAATATAGATACTTTTAAAGAAATTATTGTAAATGAAGAAAATGGGCTAATGATTCCGATTGATGACCCTTTAAAAGTTACAAAGGCAATAGAAAAGTTTATTAATGACATTGAGCTTAGGAAGAGGTGTTCATTTAATGCAAGAAGAACTGTTGAGAAGAAATTTAGCAAAGAATCAGAAATAATTCCTTGGGTAAAAATGATTGAGTCTATGATATCAAATATATAGTTATATTGATTTATTAAATTTTTAATTCCTTTTATTTAATAAGAAGGTGAAAATATTTGAAATGGATAAACCAAATAAAAAGTAATAAATTTAGCAGAAGCGTATTATTAATTGCTGGGGGAACTGCTTTTGCACAAATTTTTCATATAGCTATGTCTCCTATTATAACTAGAATATATTCCCCGGAAGAATATGGTATTTTAACTGCTTACTTAACAATTGTAAGCATATTATCTTTAGGAGCCTTTAAATATGAAGTTTGTATTCCTATTTCTGAAAATGACGAAACAGCTATTAATGTTTTGGCTTTAAGTATTGGCCTGATAGGCATATATACTTTTGTGATAAGTATTTTTTTGTGGAATTTGGGAGAATGGCTGTTAAATTTCTTTGATTCAAAGATACTAATGGGTTATATGTTCTTTATTCCGATAGGAATAGCCCTTTCTGGTTTATATAAAGTACTGAGGCAGTGGGCTTTACGAAGTGGTAATTTTAACACTATTGCAAGGACATCTGTAAATCAAAGTATTTTTGGAGACCTTTTTAAAATAATACTAGGTGTTATTAAAATGGGGGCAACAGGTTTAATTATCGGTGGTATAATAAGGGAAAGTGCAGGAATAACAGTGCTTGCTAAACCTTTGCTAAGTAAAAACAAAGAATTAATTAAAAAAGTAAGTTTAGCTCAAATATGTTGGAGTGCTAAAAGATATAAAGATTTTCCATTATTTAATTTACCTACACATTTTATAAGCACACTATCGGGGAAGTTACCAATTATTTTCTTGACGATGATTTATGGGATACATATAGTGGGTTTTTATGGTCTGGCTGAGTCAATTGTGAGGTTACCGATGAAACTAATCGGCAACTCGGTTGGAGATGTGTTTTATTCGGAAGCTGCAAGTTTTGGAAGAAATCAACCAATTAGGCTTAAAAATTTATCTAATAAAATAATAAAAAAGCTATGTTTGATAGGATTAATTCCATTATTGATATTTTTAACAATAGGTCCGACACTTTTCGGTATTGTATTTGGAAGGCAGTGGTTAGAAGCAGGAATTTATGCACGTATTACTTCAGTTATGGTTTTTTTTATATTAATTTTTGCCCCAGTGAGCAGGGTGTATGAAGTGTTTGAAAAACAACGGATGCGACTAATTATTGATATATCCAAATTTTCTGCAGTGATACTTGTTTTCGGGTTATCGTGGATATTTAAATTTAGTTCGTATGTTGCTGTCATATTATATTCAATAGTTATTTCCATGATTCACTTTTTTATTTATATATTTGCTCAAAGAATAATGAATGAGGCAATTAAGGGTTCTACCCCCGATTTATAAAAAAGCAGAGGTCCTTCAAATAGATTAGATTCTGTATTTAGTGATTGCCCACAAGAAATTTAATAAACAAATATAAAAATTTGGAGTGTAGGATAGGAGGGCATATGTCAATATTAGTTACTGGAGCAGCGGGTTTTATAGGCCTGCACTTATCAGATTTATTACTGAGAAATGGTTGCAAAGTAGTAGGGATTGATAATATTAATGATTATTATGATGTGCGGCTTAAAAAAGACCGGTTAAAGATTCTGAGAGATTATAATACATTTACATTTTTCAAAACATCTCTTGAAGACAGTAAGAGAATAAATCAAATTTTTGAAGAAACAAAAATAAAAACAGTAATTCATCTTGCTGCTCAGGCCGGTGTCAGATTCAGCCTAAAAAATCCCAGAGCATATATTGATTCAAATATTGTAGGTTTTTTTAATATACTTGAAGCTTGCAGAAATCAGCCTGTAGAGCATTTAATCTATGCTTCCTCCAGCTCAGTATATGGAGGAAATACAAAGACCCCATTTTCTACAGAAGATAACGTGGATCATCCGGTGAGCTTATATGCGGCGACAAAAAAGTCAAATGAATTGATGGCACATACATATAGCCATCTTTATGGTATTCCTGTTACCGGGCTGCGGTTTTTCACCGTATATGGTCCTTGGGGCAGACCGGATATGGCACCATTCATATTCACTGAAGCGATTTTGAAAAATCAACCTATAGAGGTCTTCAATTTTGGAAAAATGAGGAGGGATTTCACATATATAGACGATGTTGTTGAAGGGATTATTAGACTGATACCCAATCCTCCTGAGAAGAATCCTGATTGGAAAAATCAAGATATCAGTACCAGTTTTGCACCATATAAGATATATAATATCGGAAACAACTATCCGATACAATTGGAGCATTTTATAGAAATAATTGAAAAGGAAACAGGAAAGAAAGCCATAAAAAAATATTTGCCTCTTCAGCCAGGAGATGTTCCGGAAACCTTTGCCGATATAGATGATATGACAAGAGATATAGATTTTAAACCAAAGACTTCCATAGAGGCCGGAATCAAGAAGTTTGTCCAATGGTATAAATGGTATTACCAAATATAGGAGAACAAAGAAATAATGAAGATAAAGAGTATTTTTCTATTAATAGAAATTTTTATGAGAAGTAATTTATAGACAGCATTGCTTCTTTTTTAAAAGAAAAAAATATAATATAATTCAATATATATTATTAAAGGAGCACTGTAATGAATGATTACCTGAAGCGGTTTTTAGATATTATTTTTTCTTTTATTTTATTGGTCCTTTTGATGCCTGTTTACTTATTAGTTTATGTATTTGTCAGGATTAAATTGGGTGCACCGGCAATATTCAAACAAAAGCGCCCCGGAAAAAATGCAAAAATTTTTACCATGTATAAATTCAGGACAATGACAGATGAAAAAGATGAAAAAGGACATTTATTGCCTGATGAAAAAAGGCTTACAAAATTTGGTCAGTTCTTAAGAAAAACAAGTCTGGATGAGCTTCCGGAGCTTTATAATATTTTAAAAGGTGATATGAGTTTTGTAGGTCCAAGACCGCTGCTTGTAAAGTACCTTAAACGATATAACAAAGAGCAGATGAGAAGACATAAAGTACCCCCCGGACTTACAGGATGGGCACAGGTCAATGGCCGAAATGCCATAAGCTGGGAAGAAAAATTCAAACTGGATGTATGGTATGTGGACCACCGGAACCTTTGGCTTGACATAAAAATTGTTTTTATGACTGTCATTCAGGTATTCAAAAGAGAAGGAATAAACCAGGAAGGTCAGGCGACGATGGGCGAGTTTCTTGGAGAGAAGAGGGAATAGAAGGGCAGAAGGTCGGAGGGGCAGAAGGTTAGAGAGAGGATGATGATATAAGTGAAAGATCTGGTCATTTATGGTAGCGGGGGTTTTGCAAATGGAGACCTTACTTGGCTTATAGAGGATATCAATAGTGAAAAAAAGCAATGGAATTTATTAGGCTATATTGACGATAATGCAAATAATCACGGGAAGATAATAAATACATATGAAGTCCTCGGAGGAGTGGATTGGTTCAAAAATAGAAATGGCATACATTGCGTGGTAGGAATAGGCAATGGACATACGAGAAGGAGAATTGCAGAAAAAATCAAAAATTATGTTAAAGACTTTCCAAACCTTATTCATCCGTCTGTAATCAAATCCAAACATATAACAATGGGAAGCGGTTGCATGATTTGTGCGGGATCTTTAATATCCGGAGGAGTATCTATTGGCGATCAAGCTATTATTAATCTTGATTGTACAATCGGACATGATGTGGCGCTAAAAGATTATACAACCATAGCGCCGGGAGTACATTTATCCGGATTCGTAAATGTGGGAAAGTTTGGGGATGTAGGCACAGGAGCATGCATCATACAAGGCATATCCATAGGCGAAAGCACAATAATCGGAGCCGGAGCCGTAGTTGTAAAAGACATCCCTGAAAACTGCACAGCAGTAGGCGTCCCGGCGAAAGTGATTAAGAGTAGAGATTAGAGGAATAGAAGGTTGGAGGGATAGAAGGGCAGAGGTCCAAGAGTTAGATAAAAAATTTCCAATTATTTACATATAAAGATATAATATCTCATAAGGAGGTATTATAATATGGGTTCAATTTATAATCTTCAGGTCTGGAATAGATCGTATCAATTAGCGCTTAAAGTATACAATATAACCGATAAATTTCCACAGAAAGAAAAATATAGACTAACGGATCAATTATGTAGGGCAGCTATATCTGTACCTGCTAATATAGCAGAAGGAAGAGGAAGACAAACATTAAAAGAATTTATTCAATTTCTATACATTGCAAGGGGTTCTTTAGAAGAAATGAAGTGCCATTTGCTTTTAGCAAAAGATTTAAATTATATTAATAAAAAAGAATTTGATTTACTAGAAAAAGAAAATAGTGAGATAGGAAGAATGCTAAATTCATTTATAACAAATTTAAAGCAAAAGTTATAAAGACTCTTCTAACCCTCTGACCCTCTAACCCTCTAACCCTCTAACAAAAGGAGAACAATTATGAAAAAAAACATCCCCCTCTCCACCCCCAAACTATCTCTTGACATTGTTGA
>CAZKKX010000070.1:0-12264 GCA_964553505.1 uncultured Eubacteriales bacterium
TTGGAGTCAATGTTCTTAGGTAGCTCCCACATAAATTGTTCGGATTAACAATTTCTCTTATTTTATATTGATAAGCATATACTAAAGGTTGAGGTGCGTTCTTAAATATTTCATCATGTTCTTCCTGAGTATAGTTATATCCATTCATATGTCTTACGTCTGCATTCCATCTACAGAAATCAGGACCGAAGCCATGCTTAGTTTGGAATTCTTGATTACCATCCATAAATTTACATGTTCCTCTAACAGATTCTTTATCATATGCGTCAAAGTTAGTAAAGAATTCCCAACCGGTCATGCCACCTCCACCAAGTGCTGAAGTACCGCCCATTGCAGAGTCTCCACCGGTAGCAGCAATGTGATCATAATTGGTTTCCCAATCTCTCTTGATTTTAACTGCATCTTCTACTACTTGAATGGTTTTCCATACGTTACCGGATAAACCAAATGTACCTTCATAAGCACCACACATAACATAATTAAGATTTTTATGACCTAACCTTAATAGATACAATAGAGCGAAATCATGCATATCTTTTTCAAGCATCATTTCGTTTTTCCAGCCACCTGTCTGTGCAAGTATTTCATCCACTGCCTTTTCTTTATATTCCATGTCTCTTTCTGTCATACCTGCAATAACTATTTGATAATCCAACTTCATACTTTCATTTTGTTTCTCAATTTCTTCATCTTCTAATAAATCCGGCAAGTCACAAAGCTGCTTATCCGGATCGGTAATTATCTGTAACATAGCTGCCTTAAAATTTCTGCCAAACATACTAAATTGTCTATGTCCTATATAAAGTACATCGCTTTCATGGAAATATTGTACACTTCGTGCCCAAGATTGCCAATCAGGGAAGCAAAGGGTATAACACTTGAAGTTCTCTCCCATATCTGCCTTATATGCGGGTATTGTGCCTCTTGTAGGAAAATCCGAAGGACCTGGCCATGGATGAAGTCTTACAGCTATTTTAGTACAGACACCCATTGATCCGGCAGGTCCAAAAATACCTCTAAGTATTCCTCTTGTACTTGGACCAGGACCTTCTCCACAAAACCAGCCATCACCAGAACCAAGTGAACCGGTTCGAAGCACTTCTCCGTTTGGAAGAACCCATTCTGCACCAAGCAAATTTTCCGGACTCGCTCCCATAAATATGGATGCCGGACCAAACCCTGCCCATCCGGCAGTACTTGCTAAGGTAGAGCTACTGCACCCTACTCCAGGAATATTTAGGTTTAATCCTACTTTCATTGTTTCTGCCTGAACAGTTGCTGCAACAGCAAATGGCTCAACAATTGCCGTCATATTTTTAACATCAATTTCAATGTTTTTCATTCTTCTCATGTCAAGCTGAATCGCATAATCAGAACCGATATAACCCATAGTTGCCCAGAAAGTAGATGATGCTTTAAACTCTATACCATATTTATTACAAATCCTTACGATATTTTGCACTTCTTCTGTACTTCCTGGAACAATTACAGCCTGCGGGAGTGGTGTCCAATGTTCTGACGGACCATAGTGTGCTGAACTTTGAGAAGGAATAGATCTATACGTTTCACATACACCTATATCCTCAGAAATATTTCTTTTTCCTACTATATCTTCCAACGCTTGGTATATTTCTCTTGATAAAGCCATTATATTACCTCCTCTCACATTGCTTGCTGTACGAGTTCAATGATATCTAAGACTTCTATCTTATTACCATTTTCATCTACAGCATTCAGAAAGTTATCTTTACACCACGGACATGCAGTGACCATTGCATCTGCACCTGTTGCATTTGCTTCAGTTACTCTTTCGCCTGCAGTCCACCTTGAAAACTCGGGATTCGAATCGTTACATCCACCACCTGCACCACAACACCATGAATATTCACGAATTCTTTCCATTTCAACAAGTTCTACTCCCGGAATAGCTTCTAATATATTACGTGGAGCATCATAAATTCCGTAAGCGCCATTATATCTTGGTCTTCTTGGTTCCCAAGTATGAATTTGATTAAAGATTTTTTTCTCTTTACCTTCCCATGGCGAGTAATCTTCACCAAGTCTTCCAAGATGACATGGATCATGGTATGTCACAGTCATAGGTACAGGTTTTGTTAATTTAATTTTGCCTTCTTGGATCAACTTGTCAACATACTCAACTATATGAAGAATTTCTATATCTAATCCCAACTTCGCATATTGACGTTTAAAAGCATGATAACAATCGGAACATGGCGTTACAATTGTTTTTACACCTGCTTTTTTGAAAGCTTTGATATTGTTATTGGCACTGGTTTCAAATTCTTCAAAGAATCCCATTTGTTTAGCACGTCCGGCACAACAATTATCTGCAGCACCAAGATATCCTATATCTACGCCTGCACTTTGCAGCAATTTAACTGTATTTTGTGCTATTTTTTGAAGTTTTTCATCATAACTGTATTTACAGCCGGCAAAGAAAGCAACTTCTGCCTTTTCTTCGAATAAATCCTTAAGATTTAGATCCTTTGCCCAATCTATACGATTTGCTTTTTTTGCTCCAGGAATCATAGTATGTTCTTTATTAAGGTTTTTAATAACAGGTTTTTGCCCTTCTAATACTTTTCCGTTTTCTACTGCATATGCTTTCAGCTCAATATTATGCTCCAATGGTTCCAGATTGTATCTACATACTTTACAAGTTACATCACATGCACCACAAGAAGTACATGAATGAATGGTTTCTGTAACCGTTTCATTAAGGTCTGTTCTGCCGTCAAGTATACTTTGTGCTAATTGAAATCGTCCACGAGCAGAATAAGTATTAAAATTGTAATATCCGATACTTGGACAGTTTTCTGCAAATCTTACGCTTTTTATTTTATCGAACGGAATAAATTTGCAATGTGCACAAGTACTGCATCGTTCCATCATAGGTCTGAAATCTTTTAATGCCATCCTTAAACCCTCCTTATCAAATTTCTATTTTAATGTAAGTTTTCCTGTATTCATTATGTCGTTAGGATCAAAAACATTTTTTAATTGCTTTAGAATACTATATGATCGAGCATCTTTATTAAGTTGTATATTAACCCAGATATCATATGGCCTTGCATAATAGCCACCTAATTGCGACATCTTTTTACTTGCTATAGTATATAGTTCTTTAGCTTTTTTTACTTCTTTTGAGTCTTCCGGATTATAAGGTAAACTGAATTCTAAATGAACAGATGTCCCCATATGTTGTGGTTGGATATACACACCAATATCTTCTGTTGGATATCCTTCTTCTATTGCTAGTTCATACATTGCTTCGATAAATTTGGAAGTTTTATCAAGAGTTGTGATAAAGAATATATCTTGGAATGCACCTTTAAAAGTTTGTTTCCAATATTTTTCACCTGATGGATTAATCGATTTCGACAACACTTCTTCACCTGTCGCTCCAGGTACTTTTGAAAGAAAATATACACCACATTCTTTTGCAAATTCTGCAATATCTTTTTCTTGATTACTTACTTTTAGTTCAGGTAATAGGATATCTCCTGATACGCCAACAGCTGCTACCCAATTTGGCAAATCTTTTTTAAGTTCAACTATTTTTTCTGAAGTTTCGCCAAGCAAATTAGCAAGATATGCTTTATTCATTACATAAAGCTTATCACTGAATCTTACTCTTATTACTTTATAAACAAAGTCTTCCAAATCAACTGATTTTTTGGCTGGTACTAAATACATTTTTTTAACACTTGGAAGCAGCTCACATTTTAATGATACCCAAGTCACAATACCCATACTGCCTTGTGCTTGGATTACCATTCTTAACAAGTCCATCATATTAGGACCATTAGAAGCAACTTGGAATTTTTCAGCTTCAAGTTGCTTTTGTATATCTTTTGGCCCATTACCGGCTTCTCCGGTAAATAATTGATTTCCGTCTCCCCAAGTTACCTCACAGCACCTTAATGGCTCTGTATAGTTAAACTGATGTATACAGTTAAGTCTTGGTTCCATTTCTAAAACACTCGTTAAGACAGATTTGTTTGCTCTTGGTGCTAGTGAAGTGGAAAGGGTCAAACCTTCTTTTGCCAAAGCAGCTTGAAGATCTCCATAGGTTACTCCAGGCTCAACAATAGCCATTCTTTGTTGACGGCTTATGTTAATAATTTTGTTCATTCCACTCAAATCAACTATAACTGATTGGGGCACACTAGGGACTGTATCACCTTTGAAGTGCGGTGCACCGGAGCTGACCGGTACAAGTGGTGTTTTTGTTTCATTAGCCCACTTAACCAAGGCCTTCACTTGTAAAGCATTGATAGGTTTTACAACAAACCAAGGTCTCATAGGTTTTGCAAAACTCTGATCTTCAGAAAAAGAGTCAAGAGTTTCTGCATTGTCTGAAAAGTTTTCTTTTCCGACAATTTCAATTAATTTTTCTTTCATGTTTCAAACCTCCTTTTTGTATTAATAGAGACAAAAAATTATGATTGACAAATAGGAAAAGAGTTTTAATATTTTCACAGTATTGATTCACTGAATACATTCAGTATAATCTATTACTCGTTTTTTGTAAAGTATATTTTTTGAATATTCACTCATTTTTGAAAAAGTATTTGACATTACAAATGGGATACATTATCATGAAGTAAGTAAATTCTGGGCAGGTGAAATGAATGTCATCGAAACAAAAGCTAACGTCAAGACAAGTTCAAGCAATCAAAACAAAAAATAAAATATATAAAATTGCTATCGACCTCATGGAAAAAAAAGGCTTTGAAAATATCACCATTGAAGAAATAAGCAAAAAAGCCGGCGTATCTGTAGGTGCTTTCTATCATTATTTTGAATCAAAAAATGATATCTTGATTGAGATATTCAATAGATTTGATAGCTATTTCAAAAATGTAGTTAAAGATAAATTAATAAAAGAAAATCCCTCTGATCAGATTATCTTATTTTTTGATTATTATGCAAAATACTGTAAAATCACCGGGATAGATACTACAAAGCAAGTATATAACACAAAAAACAAACCTTTTATCGCTAAAGACAGATATATGATTAATCTTTTGAATGAAATCATTAAAGAAGGGCAAGAAAAAAATCAACTTATTAAGGATATACCTGCCGAAGAAATTGGTAAATATATGCTAATAGTAGCCCGGGGAATTATTTTTGACTGGTGTCTTCATGAAGGGGACTACGATATCGAAGAAGCTACAGTAAAACACTTCAAGCGTCTCATCAAAATTTTTAAGACTGAAAACATTTTTAATAAAGAAGGAGAAATGTAAATAATAAACGATATCTTCACGTGAGATTTTCAACAGCCTGGAGATTGTAGGCTTTCTCAACACAGAAGTAAATTTCTGTGTTAATTGTTATAACAAAGATACCGATGGAATTAATTAATACCGGCTGAAAAAATCAATAATTTAACAGCCGGTATTTTATTATCAATTAATAAGAAATTGATTCAGTCTATCAGCATATAAAATGATAAGGTGATTTAGTGTAAGGAGTCAACAGCTCACTCACTAACCCAACCAGACAAGTCCCTGTCCCCTTGTCTTTCCCTTGTCTTTTGTCTTTTCCAACCAGACAAGTCCCTGTCCCCTTGTCTTTCTTCCTTTAACACTTTTCTTTATATGAATGAATTAAATTTTATATTCATTCATTGAGATGTAAAAAAACAACTGACTATAAATAATTTCATCTGTCAGTTGCTAACCCTTTCATTATAAATTCAATTAAATAACGAATAATCTGAGGAAAGTGGTGGACTCCGATATCTTTCTTATGAATATCTACATAATGAACAGAATTAAGTATAGCCAATATAAATTCATCGTCCAAGTCAGCTCTAATCTTTCCTTCACTTTTCCATTTTTTAATTAACCTTGTAGCAAAAGTTTGGTAAAGTTCTCCTATTCGTTCTATTTCACCTTGTTCGTAAAAATGTTGCTCCAGTTTGCTTGCCAGCATCTCATTATTCCATTCCTTTAGGATTGGATTTTCATTCATAGCATTAAGATTTTGTGTCACCAGTTCTGTAACCAAAGCAATCGGATCATCCTCATTCAACTTAATAGCTTCCAGCATGCTCTTTTTTTGTTTATCATTTTCTTTCATGCATACTTCTAAAAAAAGTTCCTCCTTCGAATCGTAATAATTATAAAAAGTGCCTACCCCTATATCAGCCATTTTTGCAATGTCTATAATATTAGTCTCTTTGTAGCCTTTGGTATAGAATAATTCCCTCGCACAATTAAAAATATCTTCTTTCTTATCGATCAATAAATCTCCTCCCTGTGAATGAATATTTATTTCTATTCATTCACATTATATCATTGCTTTTCTAAATTAGTCAATTGTTCGGAAAAACTTATTTTTCAATAAATAAGTAACGATTTGATTATTTTATAAATCTCTCAATCTTCTATCAATCTTTTATCACAATTAGATTTTATAATTATATCATAGTCCAATTTTGAAAGGAGAATGATTATTATGAAGAACTCTAAAAAAATTGCTGTAGTGGTATTAGTTGTAGTAATACTAACAACATCAGTGCCTGTTTTTGCAGCAGATTTCAAAAGACCGGTTGAAATCGTTTCTGAGTTGACAGATCAATCTGTTGAATGTCTTCGTGAACAAAGACTTGGAGGTGAGGTATACGGTGAAATAGCTGAAAAATATGGGGTAAGAAATGCTTTTATTGAACAAGTACTTGAAATCAAAAAAGCTTTTCTTGACGAGAAAATTGAAAATGACGATCTTACCCAAGAAGAGGCAGATATAATTATCGAAAACATATGCAGCAATGAAAAACTTAATAGTTTTGGAAAGGAATTTTCTGCCGGCTTCGGAAAAGGGCTTCATATGAATGAAGATGGGCAAGGTAAAAAGGTCAATATGGATTTGAGAGAAGACAATAAGAATAAAGGCAACAACATGAACAGATCACAACAGGGCAAAGGATTTGGTAATAGCTTAAATAATTAATAATTTCCAATCTTAAATATATATCTTAGTGGGGGTTTCACACAAAGCTCTCTAAAGTTTTAATTAAAAAGTTTTTACGAAAACCCCCACTAATAATCAAGGAGATGAAAATATGAAATATAAAAGATATAGTATTTTTATGTTAGCTACTTTGCTTATTTTTGCAATAAGTGCATGTGATTCTGAAAACGAACATACGGGACTGCCTTCCGAGTCTGAAAGTATATCTGAATCTGAAGTATTACTTAATAATGAATGCGATGATGCGATGTCCGAACCTGAAGGACGTGGAGGGGAACTAGAACCTATAAAGTTTACAACAGGTGAATTTAAGGGTCAATATAATCCTGCTGATATAAGGGGGGCGCATACTATTACAGATATAGCAAATTATTATGATATACCTGTTTCAGTATTATGCGAAGCATTTCATATTCCTGTTGAAAAAGCAGAAAACGTTCAGAACAAATATTATAAATATATTTTTGAGGGATTGGCGGTAAATGAGAAAAATATCGGCAATGGGTCTATGGTTGTTTTTGTTTCAATGTATAAAGGAATACCTTTTGATGTGCACGAACCTGAATATTTACTTGAACCTGCAGTAAGTATTCTGAAATCTGCCAGACAACTTACATCAGACGAAATTGATTATCTCGAAAAATACTCTGTAACAATTGAAGAGGCAGATCCCATTCCTCTGGAACATTTGGAAATTCCGGAATATTATGATGATGAATTTAAAATATATGGGCAAACCACTTTTGAAGATTTAATACAAATGGGTATTACAAGAGAGCAAATTAGTGCAATTATAGATGCTCCTCTACCTGATTTAAGCGTCAGAGTAAAGGACTATTGTGTTATTAATGGGCTTCCCTTCAACGACGATATTATTCCAGAGATATATGAAATACTTTATAGTATGGAAAATTAACTAATTTTTTATCACATGCACGGGAAGCAGGTTAATATGCAAAACTCTAATAATTCAAAAAAAAATTTAAGAAGAATAGTACAATCTTTGACATCTACCATTTTTCTGGTAATCCTTATTAATAATATTTTATTTGATATAAATATATCCACAGTGCCACCTATTTCACTAATAGGAATATGCCCGATTGGAGGAGTCACAAGTATATATGATTTTCTATTTATTAGTTCTTCAATAAGCCTCATAACCATAAGCATCGTGATATTATCTTTTCTGTTTGGATCAGTTTTTTGTGGTTGGTTCTGTCCCATGGGTACGATTCAAGATATTATATCAAGTTTTACAAAAAAAATGCATGTTAAAAAGTATAATGGATTTATAGCTTCAAAGCCTGATAAATATCTTCGTTTAATCAGATATATAATGCTTATTTTGCTCATATTATTCGCTGTCAAAGACATTGCCCATTATAGTCGTTTATATTGTATCAATAATTTTCTAACAGGGTTATTTACAGGAAATTATGCTGTTGGAGGACTTGTAATCCTTGGGCTGATTTTTATTGCTTGTTCTTTTTGGATTGAGAGACCATGGTGCAAATACTTATGCCCATACGGCGCTTTGCTGGGCTTAACCAATAAGTTTAGAATGTTTAAAATAAAACGAAATAAGTCTCACTGTACCAACTGTAGAAAATGTGACAACCTGTGTTCTATGAATATCAAAATCTCTGATAACGAAATAGTAAACGATACCCAGTGTATTTCATGTTTTGAATGTACATCTGAAAATAATTGTCCTATTGAAAATACGGTAGTTATAAAAAATGACTATATAAAAAGTATCATACATGTAAAATCAATGGCTTTTGTAGTATCTGCCTTCATAATAGTTTTTCTTTCTGTAGCTTTCAGTTACTATTACAGCTTAAAAGAATGGTCGTATGCTTCTATAAATCCAGATAACAGAGATGAATTTTTTATTACTGATATTAGTCAAAATAAAGACATCAAAAACCTTGAATCTGATTCAATATACAATGACGGAACCTACGAGGGGTTAGCTGTTGCTTATAGACCCGGCTTAAAAGTTTCTGTTACCATAAAAAATAACATAATAACTAATATTGAAATAGTTGCTCATCGTGAAACGAGAGGCTATTATGAAGAATCTTTTGATAAAATACCTAAGCTAATCATTGACAAACAGTCTACCAACGTAGATACGATTACTGGAGCAACTAAAACATGTGATGGTATAAAAAAAGCAGTTGAAAATGCATTAAAAAAGGCAGAGAAATAGAACAGACAAAGGCAGACAAAGGGACAGGGACTTGTCTGCTTTATCCAACTATTAGAAATAGAGAAAAAAATTTCACAGTCCAAATACGATAATCATATACTGTAGAAGATATTTAGAAAGGAATGACAGATTTGATTTCTTTTGCATTTGGACTCTTTAAAGTAATATTCTTTAATATTCTTCTTAGCATTGATAACGTGAGTATTGTTGCATTGTCTATTAAAGATTATTCGAATGATATAGCAAAAAAAATTAGCTTTATTAGTCTTAGCATAAGTGCCTTAATAAAAATTATTCTTTCTACCATTTTGTTGAATGTTCTAATGTTGGATTGGCTACCATTCAGGCTTATTTGTGGTATTGTTTTAATCAAAATTACTTGGGATCTTCTGAAATCTCATAATAATTTAGATAACCTTAATCAAACAAATATCATGCCCTCTTCACGAACTTATATAAGAGCTATAGGGTGTACTATTTTAGCTGATTTAAGCATGAGTCTTGAAAACATAATTGCTATTGCAATTTTTTCAGATGGTAAAACCTATCTTATCGCTTTGGGTATAATGTTAAGTATGCCAATTCTACTTTTAGGAAGCCATATAATTTTAAGACTAATGAAGAAATATAACCTGATTATGTATATCGGCGTTTCTGCATTGGCATATACAGCTATTGCCATGATTTTAGAAGACCACTTGATTGTCGATTATATTCCAGATATTATAGCAAAAGGAATTTGTATTCTCATTTCTTTATCTGTCATTGTATATGGAGGTTACGAACTAAAAAGCAAATCTTCAAAGATTAAAACATCTGAATCTGAATAAAAAGATTATACTTGTTTACCAATCTAATGTATAAAAAATCCCACTCGTTCATAGATATGATATGAACTAATTATCATAAAAAAGGTGGGATTATTATATTCATTACATATTTATTATTTTCCCTTGGCTTTGTTTTCATCATAAAAGGCGGAGATTTCTTTGTTGATGAAGCAACTTGGATAGCTCGATTAACGGGTTTGCCGGAAGTGTTTATCGGAGCGACCATTGTAAGTTTAGGGACAACTGCTCCTGAAGCAACTGTATCTTTAATATCCGCCTTGCAAAATCGTCCCTCTATAGCAATAGGTAATGCAATAGGCTCCATTATATGTAATACAGGATTAGTATTAGGTTTATATAACCTTATAAAGCCAAGTAAAATCAACTCTCGTATTTTTAAAGTAAAAGGTTTTATAATGCTGGGATATATTTTGTTTTTTTGGCTGTTAGCACAAAAGAGATTTATTGACCCTTTATCGGCCGCGAGTTTGCTTCTTTTATTGGTTATATATATTGTTTTCAACATAAGTATTATACAATATAAAAGGCATGCAAAAAAAAAGAAAAGATTTACGGGAAAAAAGTATACAACAAAAAAATATTGGAAACATATTCTACTGTTTCTACTTGGTTTGATTCTAATTATAATAGGTGCTAATCTTTTGGTAACCAATGGTATAAAAATTGCGAATAATTGGAGAGTGCCCGCATCTGTAATCAGTCTAACGATAATTGCATTAGGTACTTCACTTCCAGAATTAGTTACTTCTGTGACCGCCTTACTAAAAGGTCATGATGAATTATCTGTAGGTACTATTCTTGGAGCTAATATATTGAATATTTGTTTGGTTATTGGTGCTTCGGCTAGTATCCGTCCCTTAACTATCGAATCACGCGTAGTTAAAATGGATATTCCCGTGGCATTAGGTTTAGGCTTACTCCTTATAGTCCCAAGTTTTTTTAGTAAGCGTATTAGCCGTTTGCAAGGTTTACTTTTGCTATGTGGCTATATAACCTACATTTCAATACTCTTCTGCTTGTTTCTATAAGTAATCAATCTAAACTATGTTTTATTACAACAATTTCATAATAAAAGTGATGGATCACTCTTTTCAAGTCAATCCCTTCTTCTAAACAATCACTAATATAAATTATCGTCATGTTTTAAGTAAATCTATAAATAAAAATAATGACCACAGATTAAAAGCTTTCAGCCTTTAATCAGCAGTCTGGTTATTCCAAGTAATACTATTCTAAATTCTTATTCTTTGGCGTTGATTATATTATTCTTATCTATTTCGCAATTTTCCACATCCATAGTCAATATGCCGAATGTTCCTGGTTTTTCTATAGTGTTTGAAGTGATTTGAGAATCAGAAATTTGTTCAAGCAGAATCCCCTCATACTGTTGATTTTTTATGGTATTATTTTTTATGACAACATTACTTACTCCATATGAAACGTCATCATAAGTTGCATCACAAACATAAATTCCAGTTGCACAATTGTCAATTATATTATTTTTAACAGTCACATTCTTTGCTGCTCTGAGCAATATTCCACTTCCATGAATATGATTTTTTATAGTATTGTTTATTATCGTTATATTTTCGTGATATCCTGCTTTCATCCCATATATTGAAATAGGTTCAGACATTTCCGCTCCGTCAAAATAATTATCGTCTATAACAATATTGTTTGAAGGATAATCTGCCGTTTCAATTCCACAATCAATATCTATAAACTTATTTTTATGGAAATATAAATCATCACTATTTTTAACACATACCCCTAAAAACCAATTGTGCTGAAATGTATTGTTTGTGATTTCAACGTCTTTACAACTATCAATCCAAATATTCACCGTTCCCGACTGATCATCACCATCCACAACACCTTTGTTTCCATCAAACACTACTCCATCAATTCTAACACCTGTAATATTATAGATGTTGAAAATACTATCCCAAACTTTACACGATTTATCAGCCTTTAATATACTGGTTGTCCCATTTCCTTGAATAGATAATCCCTTTTTATATTCTAAATTGCGAACACTAAAAACCCCTTCAGGAATAAATAATACTTTATTATTTGAAGCTGCATAGTTAATTGCTTTTTGTACTGCTTTTGTATCATTAGTTATTCCATCTCCTACCGCACCAAAATCCATGGGATTAACTAATTCACTTTTATCTTCAAATGCTA
>CAZKKX010000071.1:0-12232 GCA_964553505.1 uncultured Eubacteriales bacterium
GCAAGGATAAAAATATTCTTACAACCATTGATAAAGCCATTAATTCAAGCATTGAACTACGCAGCAAGAAAGAACTCATAGAGCGTTTCATAAAACAAGTCAATGTATCAACCAAGGTGGATGAAGAATGGCGTAAATTCTTGCACGAGCAAAAGGAAGAAGATATTACAAAACTTATTGAAGAAGAAAAATTAAAGCCCGAAGAAACCAGACGCTACATTGATAACGCTTTAAGGGATGGGATGATGAAAACAACCGGTACTGCCATCGATAAAATCATGCCACCGGTTTCACGTTTTGGCGGTGGCAGGGCTGTGAAAAAGCAGGGTATCATTGAAAAGTTGATGAAGTTTTTTGAGAAGTATTTGGGTTTGGTATAAATATAAAAACGTAAGATTTCTTGTGCTCAAAGAATGCGTATACGAGAAAGACAAAAAATCCAAAATATTTATTACAGAAAAACCAGTCACTACAAGCACTTACGCTTGAATGTGACTGGTCTCTTTTGCTTTTGCTTGAAGCTGTTCACTTTGATTTTTTATTTAATTCCTAAGTGAACGCTCTTTTACGGAGCCTATTTTTAAAGTATTTTGTCTTCGGAGAGCCGCTTGTATCTTTCATATCTTTCTTTGGCGTGCTTCTCCGCTATATCGTACATTTCCCCGGCAATATCGGGAAATACATTTTTAAGCTGGGTAAAACGGACCTCTCCGTCGATGAAATCTTTAAAAGGTATGGTAGGTTCTTTTGAATCCAGAGCAAATGGGTTCTCACCCTTCTCCTTTTTTTCGGGGTTATAGCGATATAACTGCCAGTGCCCGGATTCTACGGCTTTTTTTTCTTCAAAAATACTGGTTTCCATTCCCATTTTGATTCCATGGCTGACGCAGGGTGCATAAGCAATAATCAAGGAAGGGCCTTTATACTGCTCGGCTTCCGTAATGGCTTTTAAAGTCTGGTTCATATCCGCTCCCATGGAAATTTGGGCAACATACACATATCCATAGCTCATTGCCATCAATCCCAAATCCTTTTTACGGATTTTTTTACCCGAAGCTGCAAACTTTGCAACTGCCGAAGTTGGTGTAGCCTTTGAGGATTGCCCCCCTGTATTGGAATAGACTTCCGTATCCATAACAAATAAATTGATATCGTCTCCGGAAGCAAGTACATGATCCAGCCCCCCGTATCCGATATCGTAAGCCCATCCGTCACCACCAATTGACCACACAGAATTTTTTATAAGAAAATCTTTTTTCTCCAGTATTTCTTCTATTAGTTTATTACCTTTTATGCCATGGCTTTTAATAACATCGAGAACTTGCTTCGTACTTTTCTTTGAAGCTTCTCCATCTTCCATATCTCTTATCCATTGTGAAAATGCTGTTTTGATATCATCAGGCAAATCGGAATCCGAGGCTTTAATCATCAAATCCCTTATGCGTTCTCTGATCTGTTTTACGCCCAAGTACATCCCATAACCGTATTCTGCATTATCTTCAAACAATGAATTTGCCCAAGCCGGTCCTTTTCCTTCTGCCGTAGTTGAATAAGGGATTGAAGGAGCACTTGCCCCCCATATTGAAGAACACCCTGTGGCGTTGGCAATCAGCATCCGGTCTCCAAAGAGTTGGGTCAAGAGCTTTATATAAGGTGTTTCTCCGCAACCAGGGCAAGCTCCGTTGAATTCAAGCAGAGGTCTTATAATTTGACTCCCTTTGATTGTATTTTTATTGACATAATCTGCTTTATCCGTAAGAGTCATTGCATATTCCCAGTTTTCCGATTCAGCTTCAATCTCCTCTTCCGCCGGCTTCATAATCAAAGCCTTTCCTTTTGCCGGGCAGATATTTGCACAATTATAACAGCCTGTGCAGTCGAGAGGCGACACCTGGACTCTCAATTGGAATTTTTCCAGTCCTTTTCCTACAGCTTTTTTCGTTTTAAAAGAATCCGGAGCCTTTTTCACTTCCTCTTCATCTAAAAGAAACAGCCTTACCGTCGCATGAGGGCATACATAAGAACAAAAACCACATTGAATACATTTGTCTATCTGCCATTCCGGGACCATAACGGCTATCCCTCTTTTTTCAAAGGCAGTGGTACCTAAAGGATATGAACCGTCTTCCATGCCTTTAAAAGCACTTACAGGCAATTCATCGCCTTCTTCCCGAGCCATTACTCTTTGTATTCTTTTTACAAATTCAGGTTCAGCCTTAATGGGTTTTTCTTTGTCTTCTGTGGCATTTGCCCATTCATCAGGCACTTGTACTTTCACAATTCTTTCTATTCCTTGGTCAACGGCCGAATGGTTCATTTCAACAATTTTTTTGCCTTTTTTCCCATAAGTCTTTTCAATGGACGCTTTCAGATATCCCACCGCTTCATCAACGGGTATTACTTTAGAAAGCTTAAAAAATGCGGCCTGCATAATCATATTGATTCGATTGGAAAGCCCTATTTCTTTTGCAATGGATATGGCGTCTATAATATAAAAATCAATATTATTTTTTGCAATAAAGTTTTTCATGGATGCAGGTAAATGCTCGTCCAATTCTTCTTTAGTCCAAGGGCAGTTCAAAACAAATATCCCTTTTGACTTCAGCCCTTTCAAAATATCATAATGATTAAGAAATGAACTGTTATGACAAGCAATATAATCCGCCTCATAGACAAGATATGGTGAATGTATCGGCTGTTTTCCAAACCGAAGATGAGAAATGGTTGTTCCTCCTGATTTTTTACTGTCATAGGAAAAATAACCTTGAACATAATTATCTGTCTTATCTCCTATTATTGAAATAGCTGCTTTATTGGCACCAACAGTGCCATCGGATCCCAATCCCCAAAATTTACAGCTGATGGTACCTACAGGCACCGTACTAATCACATCCTCTTCAGGAAGAGATGTTTGGGTTACATCGTCTACAATACCGATTGTAAAATTGTTTTTGGAATCGTCCTTTTTTAAATCTTTATATACGGCAATAATCTGAGAAGGTCTCGTATCTTTTGACCCTAATCCGTATCTGCCTCCTGTTATTTGCACGTTCAATTGATTCAACGCTTTTATAACATCAAGATAAAGGGGTTCCCCTGTTGCCCCCGGCTCCTTAGTACGGTCCAGTACAGCAATTTTTTTTACACTTGGAGGCAGAGCTTTCAGTAAGTGCTTCTCAGAAAAAGGTCTGTATAGGTGAATACGAATAGCGCCTACTTTTTCTCCCTGTTCCCTTAAGTAATCTACTGTTTCGTCGACGGTATCACAGACCGAACCCATCGCTATGATAACATATTCTGCATCATTTGAACCATAGTAATCAAAAAGTTTATACTGACGTCCCGTTATCTCATTCATTGAATTCATATAACCTTCAACGATATCCGGAACATTTTCAAAAAATAAATTTTGTACTTCCCTCCCCTGAAAGTATATATCGGGATTCTGGGCAGTTCCTCTGACAACAGGATGTTCCGGGCTCAATGCACGACCACGAAATTCTTTTATTGACTGATGGTCAATAAGTTTTTTTATGTTTTCGTATTCAAATACATTTATCTTTTGATATTCATGGGAGGTTCTGAATCCGTCAAAAAAATGGATAAAAGGTATTCGTGCTTTGATAGCGGAAAGATGTGCTATGAGTCCCAAATCCATAACTTCCTGAACATTAGAGGATGCAAGTATCGATGCGCCGGTCTGCCGACAGGCCATCACATCCTGATGGTCGCCGAAAATAGATAATGCATGGGCAGCAATGGCTCTTGCCGAAACATGCAAAACACCCGGTAATAATTCTCCCACCATTTTATATATATTGGGCACCATTAATAAAAGACCCTGTGATGCCGTATAGGTCGTAGCCAGAGCACCTGCTGCAAGAACCCCGTGCATAGTACCAGCCGCACCGCCTTCCGATTGCATTTCCACTACTTTTACTTCCTGATTAAAAATATTTTTTTTTCCGTGAGAAGACCATTCATCAACATTTTCCGCCATCGGTGATGATGGTGTAATGGGAAAAATTGAAGCAACCTCCGTTAATGCATAAGAAGCATATGCTGCAGCCTGATTCCCATCCATCGTTTCATATCGTGACATATTTGAATCTCCTTTTCTTTTCAATTCATGCATTTATTAGTATTTCCCAACCTTTAGAAAAATAATGATAAAAAACATAAGTCCATTCATTGATAATGAAATTTTTACCTCAAGCCATCAGATAGAATTCTATTTTTTTACACAATATGATAAAATATAGCCTAATAATATATATGGGGAGGATAAGTATGTTTGAATGGAATGAATCTTTTGCAACGGGAATAAAGGAAATAGACAGCCAGCATCAAAGGTTATTTGAGATAGGTCAGGAAATCGATGTTATGCTTGGAACTTATCTGGATGAAAGCACCCTTGATCATGCTCTGGAATTAATCAATGAACTCAAAGACTATACAGAATATCATTTTAATACAGAAAAAAAGCTATTTATAAAATATAATTATCCGGATATGGGTGCTCATTTGGTACAGCATGAAAAGTTTATTGAATACCTGAAATCGATTCATCCGGACGAAGTCAAAGAAAATCAGGAAGAATTTTTGCATGATCTTCTCAATAAAATAGCCCAGTGGATTTTTAAACATATCAATAACTCTGATTTCAAATATGTACCTTTTCTAAAAAATATGATGAAGTAAGTCGGCAATTTCACTGAAAAGAACCAAATAACCCGGGAGTGCAAAACTCTCGGGTATCGTATCTATTTACCTACCGCCGGTCGGGAATTTCACCCTGCCCTGAAGTATTTTTTATTTAATTATAGTTATTTTAACTCGTATATCTGTGTAAATAATTCTATTAATAGTATTCCACATAAACCCGTTTATCCATATCTGAAAGTGTTTGGATTAGTTCATCTATTACCTTAGATTTCCTGTCACAGTCAAGGGTGGAAATCACACCTTTGTAGCTTGGATTCTCTGCCCTTCCGATATACATTCTTATTGTTGTTGCATAGTCCGTCATTAATTGAGCCAGTAAAGAAGCTGCATCCTTTTTATCATAAAAAGAATCCACCGTTTTAGATACTTTGCTTTCTTCCAATATTTGAACACATTTAGTCAGAGTCAGCAATCCCTCTGTCACTAATTCTATTCCCCTCATGTATCCTGACGGAGGGATGTTCACATCGAAATACTCTAAATTGGTGTAAATTTCCTGTCCTGTTACTCTGGAAACAATATTGGAAGTTGTGCCGCCGCATATGACTTTCTTTCCCTCCGATCCAATAAATCTTTCCACAACCTCTTGGTCTTTGTTTCTGTCCTGAGGCGGACCTACCATTATATTCAGAGACCTTGACGGTGATACCTGTATTCCTACTGCCGTAGCATCATCTCCAGGCTTTCCATCATACATATGATTGCATACTCTCAACAATTCATTGGTGTTTTTAGCAATATGCCCTTTCCCGGCGATATCTTTAAGATAATGAGAAACATTATGTCTCTGCCATCCGAAATTCAAAGTACTTCCTATACCGGCATGAACTATTCCGTCGCTAATCAGGAAAAGCTTATCACCAGGCCGTAATATAAAATGAGAAACTGCAATGTTCCTTCCTTCTATTTCTAAAATATTTCTTGTATACTCAAAAACCTCGCTTTCGCCTTTGAGAAGAATCGCTTTGGGATTGTCATATTCGAACAAATCCACCTCTCCATAATGATTCATCTTAAGAATAGAAAAAGTTGAATAAGCCAGATCTCTGGTTTTGCAAACAGGCAATGTATCGGCCAATGTCCTGACGATTTCGTGGATAGATACTTTTTCTTTAATCAGTTTAGAAGTGATGCTTGTGGTCAAGGTGGACAGAATATTGGCTTTCACACCGCTTCCCAATCCGTCCGCCAGTACCACTACATATCCGTCCTCATTTTTTATTGTCTCCACATTGTCTCCACAAAGCTCCTCGCCGTTTTTTATCAATGATTTATGAACGACTTCAATTGTTGTTCCCATGATGATCACCTTTATCTCTTACAAGTTCCATAAGCTTCAGAAGTAATACTTTGCTTTCTGCTGTCGTTTCTCCCAAGAGTCCTGCAACTTCCTGAGCGACTCTCATTTGCCGGTTTATAACTTCCTGAGCTTTTTCAAGAGTCTGTTCCTTAACTTTTTTAAGTTGTTTTTCCTGAATTTCTTCTTTTGTAATATCTACCAAAATACCCAATGCCAGATGATGTTCTTCAATATAACAGATGGTCAAGCTCAAAATCAAATCCTTCTTATAGTATAGTTTTTTATCCTCAATGCCGGACTTACAAGCAATAACACCGGCAAAATCCGTATCATCCATAAATATTGAAAGAGGCATTCCTATAATCTCTTCTCTTGGTTCCTTCAGTATTCTTTCTGCTACATGATTGACCTCTTGAACCTTCAAATGCTTATCTACCACAATTATGCCATTTGGTGTTGCATCAATAATGATATTGGCCAAAGACTCTGCCTTAGTCCTCATATAAGGCATACACATTTCAAGCTCGGCCATTCCTTCACACACCGCTTCTGCTTTCCTCCTGCAGGAAGGATAACCACAAGCTCCGCAATCCAATTCTTTTTCCTTTGACGTTTTACCAATGGCATGTAGCACCTTCCTGATATCTTTTTCATTGGGCTTATTATTTCTTACAGTCTTTTTTTCAAAAGTTCTTGAGTAGTTCAAGGTATCCTCACAGTAGTCGAAGGATTTTTCCTCTATTTGATGCTTCTTAGAGTTACTTGCAATAAACTCTTGTGTTTTAAACCTTCTTTCATACAGGTTAGTTTTTGATCCTGCTAATGGTCCTGCAATGCACCCCCCGTCACATGCAAGCATTTCTATAAACTGATTTTTAATTTTACCTGCCCGTATATGTTCAAGCATATACATACAGTTATGGATCCCGTCAACCATAATAATATCCTGAGAGAGAACATCATTTTCTAATTCAAGAGATTTCAACATTCCTCCGGGTAGAGGATAACTTCTTGATTTACATATATCCAAGTCCATCGACAGCCTTTTAGTTTCTTTTTCGGGAAACGCAACTTTGGATTTTTCTATCCAATCCGTCAATTCTTCAAAGGAAATGACTTCATCTACACATCCTTCCACAGACAGGTCCTTAGCCTCCTCCTTTTTAGCTAAGCAAGGCCCAATGAACACCACTTTAATATCTTCACCATATTTTTTCTTCAATAATTTGCCATGAGCAATCATTGGCGACACAATGGGAGCTAACTTTTCAATCAAATCAGGATAATACTTTTCAATTAGGTTTTTAATCACCGGACATGCAGATGTAATCATCAGCCCATCTTTCTTTTTACGGTAAGCATCGAGATATGCCCCTGCTATCGCATCGGCACCCCATGCGGTTTCCTCTATTTCATAAAAGCCCAGTTTTTTTATTTCATCATATATATCCGAATATTCGCCGGATGAAAAAACAGCCGGAAATGATGGCGCGATAGAGGCAACGACTTTTTCCCCTGATTCAATGAGACATTTCACCCTTTCTGTATTGTTTTCTATGACTTTAGCCTGCTGAGGACATTCAGACAAGCAGATCCCACACAAAACACAAAGAGATTCTATTGTCTCCGCCTGGCTATTTTTAATCCGTATGGCTTTTACCGGGCAATGACGTACACATCTATAACAATTTTTACAATTCGCTTGAGAAATGGATAATATACTCATCCTTGACCTCCAATACTTCCATTGAGTATTTCGCTTATTAATTTATCTACATCTTTAGATTCAACAGAGGTAAAATAGTTGTCGCCCACCCGAACCGTAGTTCCGGATGCACATTTTCCAAGGCAAAAGCTTCCCTTTAATAATATCCGGTCTTCCAGCCCTTGTTCACGAATGATTTCCTGGAACCTTTCTACAACTAGATATGCTCCTTTCGTATGACACGAACTACCGATACATACTGTTATTTCGATCATTGTGCTGTCTCCTTCATTGATTCGATGTATCGGATAACAGAAGCTTTATCGGCATGGGTAATGAGCTCACCGTCAATTTCTACTACAGGTCCTTCCGTACATTTTTCAAGACAAAATGTTGCTTCAAGATTTACTTTATTGGCTAAATCTTTTTCTTTGATATATTGGTCTACTTCTTTATACAAGTCATAAGCACCTTTCAGATAACAGGAAGTCCCTATGCATATTTTAATATTGATTATTCCGCTTCCGTTTATTAAAGGAATACTGGATTCAAACCGTCGTCTTTCTCTGAATTTGGTATGCAAATGCAAATGTGCTTTTTTCGTGCCCACACCACCTAACCATTTTTCATACAGTTTTGTAATCATTGGATTTTCGTTAGCTCTGCATAGTTGGTTCTTATTATCAAGGTCATAGAGACCTTTAGCCCTTGTTTCTCTTGATTCCATAGTTTTCCGGATGGGCTGTCCCGCTCCCCCAATACAGCCTCCCGGACACGCCATTACTTCTACAAAATCATAGTGAGACTGTCCGGACCGGATCTTATCCATAAGAATTTTAGCATTACTCAGTCCGCTAACAACGGCAATTTTCATATTTTTTCCTTTGTAATCATAAGCAGCTTCTTTAATTCCATTAAATCCTCGTACAGAATAAAATTCTTTTGTTTCTCCGTCTAAAACCCTCAAAGCGGCTTCCGCAACTCCGCCTGTGGCTCCAAACAGAACCCCACCTCCTGTCGAAAAACCAAATGGCATGTCAAAAGGCTCTTCTTTCAATTTTTCAATGATAATACCTGCCTCTTTAATCATCCTTATCAATTCTTGTGTTGTTAAAACCACATCGACATCAAAATACTCTCCGTTACTAAATTCATCTCTTTTACATTCCTCTTTTTTAGCTGTACAGGGCATAATAGATAGAACAGTAATATCCTTGCTTTTCAATCCAAGCTCTTTTGCATAATAATCTTTTACAAAAGAACCAAACATCTGCTGAGGAGATTTGCATGTAGAAAGATTTTTTGTAAAATCAGGGTACTTTGACTCCACAAATTTTACCCATGCAGGACAGCAAGATGTAAATAGCGGAAGGTTCAATCCTTTTTCAATCTTATTCTCCAATTCATTTGCTTCTTCCATTACAGTTAAATCTGCAGAAAAACATGTATCGAAAACCTTGTTTATACCAATGGTTTTTAAAGCAGACACAATTAAATTTTCACAGGACTCACCCTCTTTAAGTCCAAATGCTTCCCCAAAAGCCACGCGTACCGCCGGTGCAATTTGTGCAACAACATATTTACTGTCATCGTTTATTGCAGACCAAGCATCATCAATATTTGATTTAACAGAAATTGCACCTGTAGGACATACTGCAGCGCACTGACCGCAACCTACGCAGTTGACTTCCGAAAGCAATTTATTAAAAGCAGGCATTACTGCCGCATCGGATCCTCTATAAGCAAAACCTATGACTCCGACACCCTGTACTTCCTGACACATTCGGACACAGTCTCCGCATAAAATACATTTATTCGGATTTCTGGTAATGGCAAGACTGCTGTTATCGAGATTACTTTTTTTTATATTTCCGGAAAATCTGATTTCTTCTATCCCCATGTCGGATGCAAGTTTACGAAGTTTACAATCTTCATTTTTATGGCAAGTGGTACATTCCTTATCGTGACCTGCAAGGAGCAACTCAAGAGTCACTTTTCTTTGCTTTTGAAGCTTATCTGTATGCGTCTTGATTTTCATGCCTTCCTTTGGCGGCGTTGAGCAAGCTGCAATTAATTGATTTTTTTCATTTTCCACGAGGCACATACGGCAGGCTCCATAAGTGCTGAGTTCCGAGTGATAACAAAATGTCGGCAATTCTATTCCAAAGTTACGTATTACTTCCAAAAGATTCTTTTCATCTGTAAAAGATGCTTCTCTTCCATTTATAGTTAAAGTTTTCATTTAAGCTTCCTCCTTTATGGCGTCAAACGGGCACGCCGTAACACAAGCACCGCATTTTATACAAGATTCCGGATTAATAATAAATGTCTTTTTTAGTTCTCCTGAAATTGCTCCTGTAGGACATACTTTGGCGCATTTACCGCATCCTTTACATGCAGAACCCTCAATCCTATATTTTTTAAATGCCTCACATTGTCCAGCAGGGCACGTATGATATTTCACATGCGCCATATACTCATCCCTAAAATACTTAAGAGTTGTTAAAACAGGATTCGGTGCTGTTTTCCCCAGACCGCATAATGAACCTCTTTTTACAACTTCCGCCACTTCTTCTAAAAGCGAAATGTCTTCTATAGTTCCTTGCCCATTTACGATTTTCTCCATGATATTTAACATGACCTTAGTTCCTTCCCTGCATGGAACACATTTTCCACAGGATTCTTTTTGTGTAAAGTTCATAAAAAACCTTGCTACTTCCACCATACAGGTTTTCTCATCCAGTACAACCATTCCTCCGGAGCCAATCATTGCTCCTAAACTATCCAAGGAATCAAAATCCAAAGGTGTGTCCAAATGCTCCGACGTAAGGCATCCCCCGGAAGGCCCACCAATCTGAACTGCTTTAAAAGACTTGTTTTCCGGTATGCCACCGCCTATGTCATATATGATTTCCCTTAGCGTTGTTCCCATGGGTACTTCTATCAATCCGGTATTGTTGATATTTCCGGTAAGTGCAAAAGCTTTTGTTCCTGGGCTGTTTTCGGTTCCAAGTTTTAAGTACCAATGAGCTCCATTTAGAATGATTAATGGCACATTTGCAAATGTTTCTACATTGTTCAGCACAGTTGGCTTCCCAAACAAGCCTTTTTCAGATGTTCTGGGTGGTCGTGTCCTGGGCATCCCTCTGTTGCCTTCAATAGACGAAGTCAGGGCACTGCCTTCACCACACACGAATGCACCTGCACCTTTATTGATTTTTATATCAAAATCAAAGTGACTGCCTAATATATCCGTTCCAAGAATGCCAAAGTCTCTGGCCTGTTCAATGGCTGTTTTGAGCCTTTTTACCGCAAGAGGATACTCAGCTCTTACATAGATATAGCCTTGCCTTGCACCTGATGCATAACCTGCAATGACCATTCCCTCTATGACCCTGTGCGGATCTCCTTCCATAATGCTTCTATCCATAAATGCACCGGGATCTCCTTCATCTCCATTGCAAACGACATATTTTATGTCAGATTTTTGATTATATACCTGAAGCCATTTTTCTCCGGCAGGAAACCCTCCGCCTCCACGACCCCTAAGTTTTGCTGTTATTACTTCTCGGCATGTTTCTTCGGGAGAAATTCCGAAAACCTTTTGGAGTGCAGAATACCCCCCGTTGGCAATATATTCCTTGATATTTTCCGGATTGATTTTTCCACAGTTTTCAAGTACCACTCTTTTTTGTTTACTGTAAAACGGTATGTTTTCATATGAAGAATGTTTCTGATCTTTTCCCGGCTCTTTATATAAAAGCCGTTCAACAATTTCGCCCTTTGAAGTTTTATCTACTATTTCCTCCGCATCTTCAAGCTTAACCTTCACATAAAAATATTCCTGCGGCATAATCATAACAATAGGACCCATTTCACAAAAACCGTGACATCCGCTGGGTGAAACATTTATCCCTTCCTCCTTATTCAAATCAATATCGATATATAAATCCTTTTCTATCAATAATTTCTTCATAGCTTCATATATTTTTAGTGAACCGCTTGAAACACAGCCGGTTCCGGCACATACCAGTATTCTCATCTTCTCTCTTTCAATTTTTCTTTTATAATCCATTGCCAAATCTATTATATTGTGATTACTGTTCATCATTTATCCGCTCCCTTTTAATTATTTCATCCAGTATCATCTCTGCTTTTTCAGGTGTCACTTTCCCATACACTTCCTCATTGATCATAATAGCCGGCGCCAGTCCACAAGCCCCAATACACGACACTGTCTGTAAAGTGAATAACAAGTCATCTGTAGTATCTTTACTTTCTGTCAGTCCTAATTTTTTTCTTAAAGCTACGATTAAGTCAGTTGATTTTCTCACATGACAGGCAGTACCGTCACAAATTCGGATAATATACTTTCCCTTCGGAGCTAAAGAAAAATTTTCATAAAAGGTTGCAACTCCAAAAACTTTAGAAGGCGTAATATTTACTGCCATTGCAATGTAATTCAATATCTCTTCCGGTAAATATCGATATTCTTCCTGTAC
>CAZKKX010000072.1:0-12220 GCA_964553505.1 uncultured Eubacteriales bacterium
CTATGCTCTTATTGTAAAAAATACTTTTAATCTCATCTTTTACATTCATAGGAGAAAAAGGTGCAAGGACCGGAACCCCCAAACTATTGGTAGAAATTGTATTAGTCAAGATCATATTAAGACCGATAACAAACCCGAACACCCCAAAGACGCCGGTCAATACCAACATAAATGCTTTTAATACTCTCAAAGGATTAACCAATGTATAATCCGGTGAAACAAATGATGTTAAAAGAGACAAAGAAACAATGATTAAAAGAAGCGGGCTGAATAGACCGGCAGATATGGCAGCCTCTCCTATTACAATGGCACCTACAATGCCGATGGCAGGACCGATTTGTTTGGGTACTCTGAGCATTGCTTCTCTTAATATTTCTACTATTCCCTCCAATATCAATGCTTCCGTAAATGTATTAAATGGTACGGTGGCCCTGCTGGAAGCAATGGCAATGATATAATCTGCAGGAAGAACATCCAGCCTAAAAGAAACAAGTGCCACATATAATGGTGTAACGGTCAATGTCAGGAATATGGCAAAAATACGTAACAATCTTGAATAAGCACCAAAAAATTTATTGTCATAATTATCTTCACAGGACCATAAGTATTCTGATAGGGTTTTGGGAGCAATAAGTCCGATGCCGCTGCCTTCAGTTAAAATCACTGTCTTGCCCTCCAGAAGTGCCCCGCATGCCATATCTGAACGTTCTACTATACCCATCTGAGGAAACAAGCTGTATTTATTATTAAGTAAAAAAGCCTGAAGCTCTCCTGACTCAACAATTCCTCCCACACAGATATCTTTTATCCTTTTTCTGATCTCTTGGACATGTTTACTGTTTACCACATCTTTGATATAGATAACGCCTACTTTTGCTTTGGTTCGTTCTCCAATTTCAAAATAATCAATTTTAAGATTCTCATCTTTAATTCGGTACCGTATTAAAGAAATATTAGTATCCAAATCCTCTGTGAAAGAATCTTTCGGACCTCTCAGGGTAAATGTCAATTCCGGATTTGAAATGGGCTTTCTTTCAATTTTTTTTATATTAGCAGTAATATAATGTTTATCATTAGCTAAAAGCAGAACAGCCTTTCCGTTGAGCAAAATATCAATAATATTATTATCGTTCTGTTCAACAGTACAGTCTTCAGCATATATAACCGATTGAACAAGTACATCCGCCTTAAAAGGAACCTTGTTCTTGGATGCGTATTGCATAATAGGTCTGATTATATATTCCGAAAGCTTATTGGCATCTGTCAATTGCTTGATATATAATATAGTGACTTCATTTTCTCCATCAAATAATACTCTCTTTTTAAAATCGATATTCTTTGATGAAATAATTTCTAAAACTTTTTCATATCTTCTTTTTTGAAACAATGGCTTACCTGCTTTCTTCCGGGTTGATATTGTTCATAGATGCCGAAACCAATTTTGAATGAACAAAAACATTTACATCCGCTTTTGTAAAAGTATCTTCCCAATCCATAGTTTTGAATTCCGTAGGATATTGAATGCGAAAATATTTATAAAAATTCAAATAATCACATTTCAACTCTTGTTATTTATTTATTGCTGAGACAATATCTTCTTTTATCATATTATTTAATTGTTTTTCTAATTCCTTTTTAATGCTTTCATTGATAGACAAGGGTTTTGAAGTATAGCGGATCTCTCCTTCCATATCTAATTCCACCGAAATAGTCACCCCTCCGTTCTCTTCGTAAACATGCGTGATTTCTTTTCCTTTTCTTTTTACTGTATGGACTGAAATATCAATATCGTTATAGTGCAAAGTGTATCCAAACCGTGGTTCTTTTCTATTGAGCAAATAAACCACGCCTTCCCTGTCTTCTGCTTTTATAAACCCTATTTTTTTTGATTCTTTAAAAATGCTGTAGCCGTTTACTTTTATACTATCATCCTCAATCCCAATGGAGTGTAGTAAATACCCGCATTGATTGGACGCAATATGCTGTATAATCTTTCCCGCATTTGTCTCAAAAGTTGTGCCGTTATCTTCCATATTGTTAATAATCTGTTCTATTTCATATCCAATATCGATGGAATTTTTGGGCTTGATTTGAAACACTTCATCCAAATCATTACTGGCAGTAATAAGCTTCAATGTTTTTCTATACTCAAAGTCTCCCCTCATTCTCGAAACATACTCCTCAATACCCTTCTTGGCCATTTCTTCGGAAAATAATACGGCACGGGTCGAACCCAGAAAAATCTGATTGTCACTGACCCTGTTCAATGTGTCTCTTGCTGTCAAAAAATTATCACCGCTTCCTCTAATCAAAGCAATTTTGATGGGACCCTCGTTGCTTGACTTTGCAAAATTTGCAATATTGGTTAAAAAATTATACATTCCATCCTTATAGTCAATTCCAACAGTTAATACGATATTCTGGTCATCCACATCCTTAGCATCCCAACAGCCTGTTAACAGAAAGCAAGTTGTACATATAATAAAAACTGTTTTATAGATTATTTGCTTCATTTTTACGCACCATGTAAATAATCATTAATAATAAAGGAATGCCCACTAAAGTTACCAATCCCAAGTAAGATAATAATTGAAAAATTTTAGCAATGCTCTCCAATTCATCAATAAATAGACTTACGATAAAGTTTAATAACCCGATACCTATCAAAGATATATTTGAGTTTAATTTCGGTAACAATTTACCTACATAATCTTTTACCCCATACAATACAATACTCATTGTAGCGAAAACCGACATGAGCCACACTATATAAAAAATAGAATCCAGCCTTGTGAAAAATTGCAGCAACGGAATTTCCAACTGCCTAATAGCGATAATCAAAGCATCATTATAATTAACGGTATCTTCAATTGATAGCATCATATAAACAGTTTCTACTATAAATGAATAAAAGAAACCAATAAAAATAATAGTCAAAAAACTAACCGGCATAATTCTTTTGCCGTTGTTTTCTGATAATGGAATAAATGTGATTACTTCTATTCCAAGAAATGGAACAATAGTATATAATATGCCTTTAAAGTATGTCCCTGCTTCGTCAGGATTAAAAAACGGCAATATGTTCAGATTATCCCCTTTATATATCATTAAGCTGTGAAGAAAAATTGCAGTGATTAA
Organism: uncultured Eubacteriales bacterium; assembly: GCA_964553505.1. GTDB lineage: Bacteria > Bacillota > Clostridia > Peptostreptococcales > JAAYPU01 > JAENZQ01. Next base: position 3,139 of record CAZKKX010000072.1, read on the forward strand.
TGTAATCACACCATATATCTCTATAATTCTGGCCAAATTTGTTAAGCCTTTTGAAGCTGCATACAGAGAAGGTATTATACAAAAAATGACAATTAAATTTAACGGCGTTTTCTCCAGATAATCCGAATCTATAACTAATGCAACACTCTTTGTAATCAGAGTTAATACGGTAAAGAAGTAAAATATATAGATAAAAGAAATAATTTGAGTTAACCTTTTTCCAATTAATATAGCACTGTATTCATACAAAGTTTTTTCATAAAAAGAGGTTCCCATGTATGTCAAAATCAATGAAAAACATGCAAAAATAACAGAAGTGACTATTAGGGTAACCCAAGCACCGTTCTGAACTTTTTCAGCCATAACTTTAGGCAACTCAATTACACTGTAACCTACCAGTGTTAAAAACAGTATAGTCGCTAATTGACGATTCGACACCGCATTCATATGTAAAACCTCTTTACCTTTTTATTAGTATAAGCGTATATTAAATCATTATACTAAACCTGCATTAAGGCATACCATTTTAATAACCCTGCCCTGATTATAGGTTTAAAACCAAAAAAACTGTTCTTATTGAACAGTTTTAGGATTCTTATTTTAAATAACAGAAAGGCATTACTCTTTTTCGTCTATCAACAGGCCATTCAGCTTATATAAAAAGTCCTGAATATTCGATACGATGGTAGTGACCTCTAAAGTCCCTCTGTCTCTTAATTTATTTAGAACAAATTCCGAAACATCAACAGCATAAATGAAAACAGGACGAACTTTTCCATTTACCACGATATAAGACGGTGTCATGTTGCCTGCAGCAATAGTATGCAATTGGGTAGCTAAACAAATAACTGTTGTAGCATTCTGAAGCTGATTTCTCATCTCATCCTGTGCTTCATATACATCTCCTAATACACAGGGAAGCGGACCGTCGTCCCGTATAGAGCCTCCTAATACATAGGGTATATTATTTTTTACACAGGAATAAATCACTCCGCTCTGAATTTTATAATCCCCAATAGCTTTTTCTACAGTCCCGGATTTACATACCATGTTAATGGCATCCAGATGATGATAGTGCCCGTTAGGCTTTAAATCTTGATTTTGAATATCTTGACCTAATGCTGTCTGGAAAAATGCACCTTCCAGATCATGAGTAGCAACGGCATTGCCCCCTAAAACAGCGTCTGCATACCCGTGATCGATTAGTGCAGATATAGCATTACGTGAACGATAATCAAATACTGCGGCAGGCCCCAAGACCCATACGACCTTCCCATGCTCTTTTTCATGCCTCAGTAAATCCCGTAGTTTATCATAATCTTTTGAAAATGAAGTTTCTCTGGATCGTCCGCTCCTGAATGCAAAAGCATCAATTTCAGTATCAGGAACAACAAAACTTTTATCATGCATATAGATACCTTCCGTGCCGTCATCCCTTCTGCCTAATGCCACCTTTTCGCCTATTTCCAATCTTCTGAATTCCTTAACAATTATTTTCCCGTTTTCTAAAACGGGAACGCAGTCCATTCGAGTCTGCTCTGCTAATAACCAACTACCTTCCACTTTAAAATATTCGGGATATATGGAAGTTGCATGATAATTATCCGGTGCCACACCTTTTATGACAACTTCTCCAAATTGTACATCTGGAGATTTAATAAACTTTTCATGATTGAAATCAGGTTCCACAAATTTGGGCATTTCAAACATAACCTTACTCCTTTTACTTAAATTTAATTTTAAATACAAAAAAGCCTCATCTCTTTGAAGAGACGAGACTGACCCGCGGTACCACTCTTTTTAGTCCTTTCGGACCCCCTTTAAACAAACCTTAACGTGGCTTGATGCGAAGCGACAAAAACAGAGCGGGTTCAAAATTTCAATCTGTAAATTTTCCACCAACTAATTTACTCTCTATTAGACTTACATTTTTACTATTCTCTGCAGACGCTCAGATGTTATAATTTAATTATATTTTATATACAAATGCTCCTTTAGTCAAATAATTTATCAAAATTGTCTTTCGGGTCAAAACTATCAATCAACCTATTTTTTTTAGACCTGGGCATTTTTTTGATTTCTCTTTCCCTTTTTAAAGCATCTGATTTTTGTTGAAATTCTTCGTAATATTTTAATACAACCGGAGTTCTGCCCCTTGTATATTTTGCTCCTTCGCCAGTATTATGCTTTTTAATACGCTTGACTAAATCCGTAGTCCAACCTGTATAAAAGGTTTTCCCTTTACATTCAACTATATAAATATAATGCATTTTTCCCAATTCTCCCATAGGTAGTTTTCTTTCCGATGATGTTTTCTGTTTTTTATTTGCTCACTTTAATGCTTTGAACAAATTCAGCATTAACAAGCTCGACCCCTTTTTTTGTTTCAACCTCAATCCAATTCTCGTGAACTTGAAGGATTTTTCCTGTTATGCTGGTTCCAAATGAACCGCCGGATATCTTACAACTCTTTCCGATATATTTTTTTATCAATTCATTTACCATGATTCTCGGACTCCTCTTTTTCTTATTTTTCAGCATAACTGACTTTTGTGCAAAATGCTGTTGGGGTAAAATAACAAATATTAATATGAATACGGGTATATATACAGCAATCCATGTTCCGGAATCCACCGATTCTCACTCCTAACATTCTATGTTCTATCAGTTAATCTTTTGTTAAGTATATTCCCATAATAAACCCCAAAATCAATATAAATCCAATAAAAAAGTTCTTTATCATTAGTATTAAACACTGTATACACTAAAATTATACCTTTTTAATCCAGATTATACTACCCCCTTCTGCATCCATTTAATGTTATAACATTCAAACATTCAAATGGGTATGAAGGGGGTTGCCTGTTATTGCTCTATATAAAAATTATAAATCTTTTGATCATATCCCTCCCGTATCAAAGCTTAACACTTCGCATACCTCTTCTGCAGAAGCATATTTCAGTATATTTTCAACTTTTTTCCCCATTTCCTTTTTGGATAAATTAGATAATATCCATCTTGCTTTCAATATGTTACCGGGACTCATGCTGAACTCATCCAGCCCCATACCAATCAGTAAGGGAATCAGCCTTGGGTCTCCTGCCGCTTCACCACACATGCCTACCCATATCCCTTCCTTATGACCGTTGTCTATGACCTGTTTTATCAACCGAAGCAGTGCCGGATGAAACTGGGTATAAAGATGTGCGATATCTTTATTTCCTCTGTCTACCGCTGTTATATATTGAATAAGATCATTGGTTCCGATGCTGAAAAAATCAACTTCCTTTGCAAATACATCCGATAAAATAGCTGCGGCAGGCACTTCTATCATCATTCCAACTTCCATATCAGGATTAAAAATCTGATTACTCTGACTCAAGTCTTCTTTCGTTTCATTTAAAAACTTTTTTGCTTTTCTTAGCTCTTCAATACCAGAAATCATCGGAAACATAATTTTTATATTGCCATAAACACCGGCTCTTAATAGAGCCCTTAATTGCATTTTAAAAATATCCGGTCTGTCAAGACAAAGTCTTATTGCCCGATAACCTAAAAACGGATTCATCTCTTCCGACATTGGAATATAGGAAATCGCCTTATCTCCTCCTATATCAAGGGTTCTTATGACAACAGGTTTTCCTTTCATTTTTTGTGCGGTATATTTATATGCTTCGAATTGTTCTTCCTCTGAAGGAAGTCTGTTCCTGTCCATATAGAGAAATTCGGTTCTGAAAAGACCAATACCTTCACCGTCATTTCTCAATACAGCAGGAAGTTCTTCCGGAGTACCAATATTTGCAGACAACTCCACCTTATAGCCGTCTTTTGTTCGGCTCTCTCTTCCTTTTAAATCTTCATACTTAGTTTTTATAGCCCTGAGTACTTCTCTTTTTTTCATATATTTCTTAATTATATCCTCATCCGGTTTTATAAAAACATATCCTTCATCGCCATCCATAAGAACTTCATCCCCGGTCTTTAACTGCTCAGTAATATTTCCAAGACCAACCACAGCAGGCACCTCAAGTGCCCTGGCCATGATTGCAACATGAGATGCAGGTCCTCCGTCATCTGTCAGTATCCCTATTACTTTTCCCTTATCCATCTGAGCCGTATCGGAGGGACTCAAATCCTTTGCTGCAATTACAACCTTCGCTTCTATAGTAGCTATATCTTTTTTTCCAATACCTGTTAGGTTTCTTATAACCCTATCCGTTACATCTTTTATATCAGCTGCACGTTCACGCATATACTCATTATCCATATTCTCAAAAATTTCTATGTATGTATCTCTGGTAGTTTTTAATGCATACTCTGCAGATATTTTCTCTTTTTCTATTTCATTTTTTACCTTTCCAATTAATTCAGGGTCTTCTAATATCATAATATGTGCATCAAATATAGCAGCTTCTTTCTCCCCTATTTCTTTTTTAACTTTTGCCAAAATATTAACTAACTCTGTTTTACTCTTATTTACTGCACTTTCAAAACGAGATATTTCTGCATCCGTATTTTCTATTTTGCTGTATGCCAACATTTGCTGACATTCTTTAATAACTAAAACTTTACCCTTTTCAATTCCCGGTGACGCTCCAATACCTTTCATGTTTCGTTCTCCTGTTCACCAAAGTTATTATCAACCAAATCCCGAAGAGCCGCAACGGCTTCTTTTTCATCTTCCCCTTCTGCCTGGATAATTAATTTTGTGCCTTCTTCTATACCCGAGCTTAAAATGGACATAATACTTTTGGCATTATAACGTATTCCCTCTTTGAGTATATATATATCTGATTTATAACGATTGGATTCACGGACAAACCGGCTTGCAGGTCTGGCATGAAGCCCTGCTTCATTTCTCAAAACCACTTCAATTTTTTGCATCTGCATCAATTCCTCCCTTACAGCACGTAATGATATAATGCTTTAGCAACTCCGGACCGATTATTTGTATCGGTAACAGCATCACTTACATCTTTTATTTTTTTATAAGCATTTCCCATGGCAATACCCATACCTGCATACTGAATCATTTCCATATCATTTTCACTGTCACCTATTGCTAATACTTCTTTTGAATCAATTCCATATTCTTCTGAAATGGTCCGAATAGCTGCTCCTTTATTGACCGTTTTGTCAAATACTTCTATATAATCAAACCCCGTCCTGATACAATTCAACTTCTCATAATCAACAGCTTCTTTTATGCTATCTATCATCATATTATCTTGCGTTATAAATAATACTTTGCTTACATTTTTAATCGCTTCTATATCAGGAATTACTTCCACATTAAGATGACACATCATTTCCATTTTTTTTATTGCTTCATGATACTTTTCAGAATAATAACCGGTACTATCAAATACCATCACCGGAATTCCACTTTTTCTTCCATTTCTTATCACTTGGCGGTAATAATCTACCGGTAATAATTTTTCACTAAATACTGAATGGTCTGCAGAATTGATAATAGCCGCTCCGTTCAAAGCAATCTGTTCATTTTCCAGTTCAAGTAAATGTACATATTCCCGAATCGATCTATATAACCTTCCCGTAGCCAATACAATTTTAACACCTTTATTTTTACATTCTCTGATTGCTTCGATGGTATCCCGATCTACTTTATGCTGATTATTTAGTAATGTTCCATCCAAATCTATTCCGACTAATTTATAACCCATACTATTAACCCCTTCTACAAAATAATGCCTTGTATTATAACCTCTTTAATATTTATACTATCATCCATAAGAATCATATCAGCGTCCTTGCCTATCTCAATGCTTCCCTTTTTGTCATGTATTTTTACTGCTTTCGCAGGATTTAGTGTAGCCATTCTGACCGCATCCTGAAGCTGCACACCTACAATATGCATCATATTGTAAACTGCTTTTCTGAGGGTAAGGGTAGACCCGGCCAAAGTACCGTCTTTCAACCTTGCTTCATCATTTTTCACCAGTACTTCCTGTCCGCCTAACTGATATTTTCCGTCCTCTAATCCCGCTGCCATCATGGCATCAGAAATAAGAATGATCCCCTCAACACCTTTCATTTTCACTGCTATCTTCATGGCAGCCGGATGTATATGTATCCCGTCGCATATCATTTCACACCTGACTCTTTCATCCGTAAGCACTGCCCCCACCACACCCGGTTCACGGTGTGAAAAGTTTCTCATACCATTGTATAGATGTGTGGCTTGTGCCGCTCCGGTCTGTATTGCTTTCAAAGCCTCTTCATAATCCGCATTTGTGTGACCCATGGAAACCATAATGTCTTCGGATTTAAGATATTGTATTGCCTGATAAGTGTTTATCAGCTCCGGTGCTAATGAAACTACTTTAATATTGTTATTCGATATTTCTATGAGGTCTTTCAATTCATCCACATCCGGATTTTTAATATACTTTTCAGGCTGTGCACCTTTCTTTTCCCGGGAAAAATATGGGCCTTCAATATATAATCCTAAAACCTGAGCCTGGCCGGATTTATTCTTCCGCATATAATCCGCAACATTTTTTATAGCTTTTTTTGTTGATTCGGGTGATGCCGTCATTGTCGTAGCTAAAAATCCGGTAACCCCATTTCGAATATGAAATCCCGCCATGGAATCCAGCGCTTCAAATGTAGATTCCATTGTATCATGACCGAAACAACCATGATTATGGATATCGATAAACCCTGGCGTAAGATAATTCCCATGTGCATCTATTTCATTATCAAAATTACCCTTTTGCAGATTACTTTTAGTGATATCTATAATTTTACCATTTTTGACCATAACAGAATAGTTTTCCAGCACCTCATAAGGAGTGACCACTTTGGCATTCTTTATATGTAATAACATTACTTCCTCCTTTCTCAAAACCACTGTTTCTTGTAATTTGTAAATCTCTACTATTCCCCCTTCTTGTGGAAACAGACTTATACAGACATGCTGCCTCTTCATCCAGTATAACAGTTACACAGTTATGCAGTAATAAAGAAGACGCAGGTATACTGGTTGTAGTCTTGCCTTCCGTCAGTATTTTGGCAATTATAGACGCTTTACTGTACCCGCTTGCTAAAAGCATTATTTTTTTGGACTGCATGATGCTTCCCAGGCCCATGGTGATTGCTTTATCAGGAACCTCATTCTGTGAATTGAAAAATCTTGAATTAGCCTTAATGGTGCTTTCGCTGAGTTTTGATAAATGTGTCAAAACCTTAAGTTCACCATCAGGTTCGTTAAACCCAATGTGTCCATTTTCACCTACTCCTAATAACTGAAAATCGATACCCCCATATTTTTTGATTTCTTCATCATACATCAGACAATATTCTTCTACTTCTTTTGTTTTGCCGTCAGGAATATGCACGTTTTCAGAGGAGATATTGATATGATCAAATAAATGATGCTGCATATAATAATGATAGCTCTGTTTATTTGAAGGGGCAATCCCATAATATTCGTCCAGATTAAAAGTAATCACTTGGGAAAAGTCCAATCCTTCTTCTCTGTGCATTCTGACAAGTTCATTATATGTTCCAATTGGTGTACTTCCTGTTGCAAGCCCTAAAACGATATCCGGTTTTTCATTGATTTCATCTGCAATTATTCTTGCTGCCCTCTTGCTTAATTGACTATAATCTTTTTCTATATAAATCTGCAATTCTGATCCTCCTTCAGTAATACGCATAAAAGAAAGCATGAACCTATACAAGTATCTTTGTTTCGGTTCATGCCTGCATATCAGTAGCACACCTAATCATTACTCAATGTAATCATTAGCAAATCCTGTCCTGCCGTAATTGCACCATATTGCAATACTTGCATTTCTCTGACTTTATTCCCATTGGTTATAATAATGGGGGATATGGCAGATTCTGCATTTTGTCGGATATAATCCCAATCAACTCTCATCAGGCGATCACCGATACAGACAGCCTGCCCTTTCTCAACCAGAGGCGTAAATCCTTTGCCTTTAAGTTTGACGGTTTCAATACCCAAGTGAATCAGCACTTCTATTCCTTCATTCGTCTTGATACCCAAAGCATGACAGGTTGGAAATATTTGAACGATTTTACCCTCTACAGGTGAAGTAACCCACTCATCTCGGGGGTTGATGGCAACACCGTCCCCAACCATTTTCTGAGCAAAAACTTTGTCCGGAACCTGCTCCAATTGTATGATTTCCCCATCAAATGGGGCTTTGATCCATGCTTTTTTTATTTTTGTATGTTTTAAAAAGTTAAACATAAGCTCATCCTTTTACGTATAGCTGTATTTTCCGATTGTGTTACATATGCTTGACTCTGCCTGCATATTTTTCATACAAGTCATCATTATTATAACCATCCATATTCTGGCTTGTGAATATCGGCAACTTATAATTTTCTTCGTTGAGCAACTTCAAAGTTTCTGCAACAATACTATTGACAATCACAGCTCCTGCAACAGTAGATCCGGGTCCGGATCTTACACCATTGAAATCCAACAGGCTGTCGCCTTCAGTAACACAATTATCTAAAACGATATCTGCTATCTCAAACAATCTCTTCCCTGAAGGATGACGTGATGCACATGACTTTGAATGGCTCATGGATGTAATGGCAATCAAAGTAAGGCCTTCTTCTTTTGCTTTCATGGCCATTTCTACCGGGACCGCATTCCTTCCGGAATTTGAAATAATAATCATTACATCTTCTTTGTCAATGTTATACTGATCCCAGATGATTTCTGCCAAACCGCTCAACCGTTCCATTTCACTACCCTTGCGAGCACCTGCTGCCGTGGTAATAGTATCATCCAGCATCGCATTTATATTAGCCAATCCGCCTGCTCTCACAAACATCTCGATGCCGATTATATGCGAATGCCCGGTACCAAATACATGAATCATCTTGTCTTCTTTTATTTTCGATGCAAATATACTCGATACCTTTACAATTTTATCATATTGTGTCCCTTTTATTCTATAAATCAAGTCCTGTATTTTTTCTATATATCTCTCAGCTGACATATACGACTCCTTATTTTGATTTACTTTTTTTAAGTTAATTGTTGATGTTGTTTGCAATAAAGTCTGCCTTTGTTACA
>CAZKKX010000073.1:0-12168 GCA_964553505.1 uncultured Eubacteriales bacterium
CTTCCGTATACTACATTAATCAATCTTTATATTTAATATAGATTAGCAAATATTTCTCTGATTTCGTCCCGTGACAAATCAACATAATTATTTGCCAAGAGTCTTTGCTGGTTTTCTATAGTACTGTCAGTGAACTCATCTATTTGAGCTTCTGTCATTCCGTACTCACTAAGTTTTTTCTTTGCGATTACTTTGTTTAGTAAATCTTCGAGAGCACCATATATATCACTGTCAACATCTACACCCAATACATTTGCAATAACTTCATTGGCTTCTTTAATTTTTCCATCCGGGTTTTTATTATTGTATTTTTTAAATACTTCTGTGAAAAATGCATAGTTTGCCTCGCCATGAGGTACATGGAAAGCTCCGCCGATTGAATAAGACAGTGCATGCACCGCGCCTACACCTGTATTACCGAATGCAATTCCCGCATAGTTACTTGCAATAGCAAAATTCTTAAGATTGTCAAGTCTTGCATCTTCTCCTTTTTCTGCTATTTTCTTGTAGCCGTCAACAATTAACTCAATAGCTTTTAATGCAAACAACTCTGTATATGGGTTTGATTTTGGCGCAACAAAGGATTCAATCGCGTGAATCAATGCATCTACTGAACTGGTTGCAAAGAATTTGTAGGGTAAACCTTTAATAGTCTCAGGAACAAGTACAGCATAATCAGCATACAGGTCATCTACTGCGAGACCCATTTTGACATGCTTTGATTTTATCTCAGCAATAGAAATGTTTGTGACTTCACTGCCTGTTCCACAAGTTGTCGGGACCAATACCAGTTCTTTAACTCTTTCTATTGGCACAGTCTTCTCAAACAACTTTACGGATTTATCCGGCATTTTTAGTGAGAATAGTTTTGCAATATCAATAATCGTTCCGCCTCCAAAAGCAATAATCCTGTCAAATTGATATTTTCGCATCTCTGCTGTAATAGCATCAATCATCTCATCTGAGGGCTCACCTACTCCGAACTTTTCCTGAAATATGTAATTCGCTTCAATACCCAAAGGTTTCATGAACGGCTCATACAAAAATTCATGTGTGAGAACCAAATCATTTTTACCAATTTTGAATTCATCGGAAAATTCCTTAAAAGTGTCAAAAATATGAACTTCCGGTGCAATTTTTATTCCTCTCATAATCTTTTCCTCCCTTAATGTTTTTTTATCGTGAATTGTAACTTTTTTCAAGCAGATTATTGCATGAAAAGACTTTTACAACAATATCAGAAAGAAGCCATGCTTCTTTCTGTTTAAAACTTAGATTTAAATCTCTTTTCAAATTCTTCCACTAACTGGTCTCTGAAATCCGGATGTGCAATATTAATTAAATTCCGTGCTCTTTGCTGTAGCGTCTTTCCCTTTAGTTCAGCAATGCCATACTCTGTAATAATGTAATCCACATCATTTCGAGATGTAGTAACGGCAGTTCCTTGATCAAGATAAGGCGCAATCCTTGAGACTTTTCCTTTAGCTGCTGTTGAAGGCATTGCAATAATGGATTTTCCATCTTCTGCCATGCTGGCACCTCTTACAAAATCAACCTGTCCTCCTACTCCACTGAACTGAGTTGTTCCTATACTTTCAGATGCGACCTGTCCCATAAAATCCACTTGTATACATGAATTAATGGAAACCATTTTGCTGTTTTTCATAATTACAACAGGATCGTTAACATAATCCACCGGATGCATTTCTACCACTGGGTTATTGTCCACAAAATCATAAAGCCGCTTTGTCCCCATTAGAAAAGTGACAATCATTCTTCCTCTATGAATTGCTTTCTTGCTGTTGTTTATAACTCCTGATTCAAAAAGTTCCAGGACGCCATCTGAAAACATTTCCGAATGTATACCCAGATCTTTTTTATCTTTAAGGAACAAAAGAACAGCATCGGGAATCGCCCCAATCCCAAGTTGAAGAGTTGATCCGTCTTCAATCAAAGATGCACAATTCTCACCAATGGCTTTTTCAATATCACCAATTTTGGGAGGGTTCAATTCTGTAATTGGATTTGAAGTTTCTACAATAACATCCAGCTCAGACACATGTACAAAAGCCTCGCCATATGTCCTTGGCATCTGGTCATTTACTTCAGCAATAACTAATTTTGCGGTTTCTATTGCAGCTTTTGTATAATCAACAGAAACGCCAAGACTACAGTATCCATGCTCATCGGGTTTGGAAACTTGAACCATAGCTACATCTATTGGTAGCAAACCCTTTTTAAAAAGCTTTGGAACTTCATGAAAAAATACTGGTGTATAGTCTCCTCTTCCTTCCGCTATTGCGTTTCTGGTACATCCTCCCACAAAAATCGCATTATGTCTGAAATGAGGAGCCATTTCCGGTTTTGCATATTCTCCTTTTCCCATTGCAACCATGTGAACAATTTCCACATTCTTATACTGCTCATAATTCTTAACCATTGCTTCGACAATATTTTTTGGCTCTCCACAGGCATGACCAAAAACAACTCTGTCGCCGGATTTGATATGCGTGACGGCCTCAGCGGCAGTAGCCAGCTTACTATTGTATAGGTCTTTCCAATTCAAGCTTCATCCCTCCACTTCTTTTTTTATGGTTTCAACAATATCATTATATTGCTTTTCGTCCCAAATTAAAATGGGTTTTCTTTTAGTCTTAAAACTATTGTAAGATGCACAGCAACTTGGACATCCACATAAAACGATAAGCCCTTCATAAAGTCGGCTTTCGCTTGCCGTTTCAAATTTAATTGTATCTTTAAACTCTTCCCTTAACAAATTTAAAATTTTTCTTCGATTGTATCTTGGATTACATCCACCGCAAAATTTTATTCCAAATAACAACACAAAACAATCTCCTCTTTACCAGTCATTTATTAGTACAACTTTCTCAATCCCGCTTATTGATTTTTTCAGGAGTTTTTCTGCAGTATCAACAATCTCAAAGCAGCCTCCCGGAGTCAAATATGATTTCTTCAATGATATAATCTCAACAATGCCGTCTTTTACTTGTTCAAACTTAAAATTTCCATATTTCTCCTGCAAAATTGGGAAAACCTCATTCTGAAGAATTTCATTTATTTCATCTGGCATGATATCCTCCATAATTATTGCCTGAATACAAGAGATTGAATAAAAGTTGTAGGGATGAAACATCCCTACAACATATATTATTCTTTAATTCCGGCTATTACTTTCGCAAGCTCTTTCTTTTGTTGTATATTTCCCTGTCTTGCAATCATAATTCTCTGAGCCTGAGGTGAACCTGCCCCATGCAATGATTCAGTTCTATATCCGACTGCAGCTGTTCCAAGACACATATTTTCTATAAGACGTAAAATTCTCATCCTATTTTCTGTTGAAACACCTGCAACTCCTTTGAAGTATTTTTTACATACTTCCCCAATTTTAGGAGCATTGAAATCTTTTTCAGAAGGCATTGTTACCATGAGACCACCGGCAATATCTTCTGCATATCTTGTGATATCATATGGGAACCGTGTTACATTTTGCTTGCACACATTTGCAAGGAGCATATCTATCTGATAGTTCCCTGCCTCAGTTGGGTAACCTTCAGCTGAACATGCAATACCGCAGCAATATAATGTTTCATTCAAATGCGTCATTTCAATAAGCTTATCTTTAATATGAGAAGCTTTTGCAGCACCATTGTAATCGGCAGCCAAAGCAGCAGCACCAATCAAAACATCGCCCACACCGACTTTACAACCGCCATAGCTTTGCCTGTGGTAGCCGGCAAATCTTTCTACAAGCATTCCTGCAAATTCATATTCGCCGCAAAGGAATATTCTGTCATTGGGAATAAATACGTCATCAAATACAACCAACGCTTCTTGTCCACCAAAGTTCTTATTTCCTAAATCTACATCAGCACCTTCTTCAAGCTTTCTTGTGTCACAGGATTGTCTTCCATAAATCATGTACAACCCCTCTGCGTTAGATGGTACCGCAAATGAGACAGCATAATCCTTATCTTCTTCCTTTAAAGAAATTGTAGGCATAATAAGATGTTCGTGTGAGTTTATAGATCCGGTTTGATGTGCTTTCGCACCCCTTACTACGATTCCATCCGGTCTTTTTTCTACAATATGAAGGTATAGATCAGGATCTTCCTGCTTGCTTGGCGAAAGACCTCTGTCACCCTTCGGGTCTGTCATAGCACCATCAACTGTCAAATCATTTTCACTGACATACTCAAGATACTTTTTAAAGTTTTCATGATATTTTGTTCCATGTTTTTTATCTACTTCATATGTGGTTGAAAATTCGGCATTAAAAGCATCCATGCCCACACATCTCTGGAAACATGTAGCTGTTTTCTGACCTAACAATCTCAGCATTTTAACCTTTTTTCTCAAATCATCTGTGCTTTGATGAAGATGTGTGAATCTGTTGATTTTATTTCCAGTGAAAATGGAAGTAGCAGTCATCAGATCTTCGTATTCCGGGTCATGTGCAAGTTCATATGTCATTGCTACGGAATTGATAGAAGGTCGAATAATAGGGTGGTCAACAAAATTCTCAACTAATTCACCAAACATATAAACTTTTGTGTTTAGCTTTCTCAGGCTTTCAATATACTGTTTACCTGTCATAAGTGCCATAAAATCACTCCTTCATATATATTCGTATTGGTCATACCGCCTATATGAATATGCAATTTTTATGCCACTATTTTTCCTTGTTCAGTATTTTCTTAGCCATATCAATAAGGTCTTCGCTTACAGATGTATCTAGTACCACATCTTTCACTTCAGGCATTTCTTCCATAAGTATGGTCTTGACCGTATCTTCCAACGTATTTTGGGCTGCAGGGCAGCTGCTGCAAGCCCCTAAGAATTTTACCTTTATGACTCCCTCATTTATTCCGGTTATTTCTGCACTCCCATAGTGTTCTTGCAGTATTGGATTTATTTTTTCTTTTATTATTCTTGTTACCTTTTTTTGCATAAAGAGCCTCCTTTCTAAGAGAATTATTTCATAAATTGAGAAATCATTATCTCATTTTTGTTAACATCTATGCGTTTATGCAACAAATATTTGTGATAAAAATATCATAAATATGTTCTTCAATACTGTACATGCTTGTTCTTTCTTAAAATACGCTTGTTGCTAAAACGCAACAAAGTGTGCGGTTTTGCACACATTATTATTATGAATATTTTTTTCTTTTCCTTACAAAAGTCGAAGCATCAATACCGAGATCTCTTGCCGCATCTCTGACATTGCCTCGTTTTAAATATGCTTTTTCTATCATTTGAGACTCTAATCGCCCTACGGCCTCTCTCAGGGGCATATTTTCAAATCCATTTGTAATAGTATCTTCGCCTTCCCAGGATTCAATAATTTTTTGTGGCAAGTCATCAACATCAATATTATCATGATTGCTCATTATTACAAGTCGCTCAATTAAATTTCTTAATTGTCGGATATTACCCGGCCAGTCATATTCCATCAGAATCTCTATTACTCTGGCGCCAAGTTTTTTGTTGTATCCATGCTTGCAATTAAAAAACTCAATGTAATGTTTCAGCAAAGCGATAATATCCTGCTTTCGATCTCTCAAAGGGGGAATCACAATTGGCACAACATTCAACCGATAATACAGATCTTCTCGAAATAAATTATTTTTTATCATTTCTTCCAGATCCCTATTTGTAGCTGCAATAATCCTAATGTCAACATCAATAGTTTTTACACTCCCAATTCTTTGAATTTTATTATCCTGAAGAACCCGAAGTAGCTTTACTTGCATATTAGCAGGCAATTCCCCTATTTCATCCAGAAAAACCGTTCCTTCACCCGCTACTTCAAAAATGCCCATTTTCCCTTTTTCCAAAGCTCCCGTAAAAGCCCCTTTTTCATATCCAAAAAGCTCAGACTCCAATAGATTTTCAGGGATAGCCCCACAATTCACTTTTATAAATTGCCTTTCTGCTCTTCTGCTGTTTTTGTGAATGAATTTTGCAATCTCCTCTTTTCCAACACCTGTTTCTCCCAAAATCAATACGGTTGTATCTACTTTAGCTACACGCATTGCTTTTTTCAGAATATCTATGGTTACTTTATCTTCAGCCACTATTTCAGAGCTTTCTAATAGCTGCAACCGCATTTCTTCTATTTCAGAATAGTACTTTTCCGCCAAAACCTTATTCTCATCAAGCTCTTCTTTTAAACCCTTTAATTCTGTTACATCCCGCACATTAGTTACTACCAGAATAATATTGCCTTTTTTATCCAAAATAGGTGTGCTTGTTACAAGGGCTTCTTTACCGGTACGAAATCCTTGGAGAAGTGTAGTAATTTTCTTAGTTTTCAAAACCAGAATAGAAGCAGACTGAGATAAAATCCCTTTATTCTCAAGGTCTTTCATATTTTTCTCTAAAACATCTTCTCTCCTAAGCCCGGTGATTCGCTCATATGATTGATTAACATATAATGTATTAGCATCTCCATCGGTTATATATATGCCATCATAAGACGATTCAAGTACGGCTTCAAAATTATCCATAAGAAGCTTAAAGGATTGTGGATTTAATTTTTTGCTTTTCATGCAAACCACCTTTCCTTATCTTTTCAAGTATTATACCAAAAAAAAACACTTTAATCACCTAACTATTCAAATTTTTAAACAGATCATCCTTTAATTCCCTGATATTGTAATACCGTAATTCTTTAATAGAAGTACATTTATCTATAACAAAAAATATATTTTCCGAAAGACCGGATTCGAATTGAATACGTTTTCCCGGATGTTTTCCGGTGAGAATAAAATACAAAACTGCTCCTACACTATAAATGTCACAACGCTGATCTATAGCTGCTGAATAATATTGTTCCGGCGCAGAATATCCTTCTGTCGCAAAGTATCTGCAATTACTTATGCTCTCCGGCTTAGAAGCTCCAAAATCTATTAGTTTTATGGTCTTATCAGGTGATACTATAATATTAGAAGGTTTGATATCTCCATGAATAATCGGATGCGGCTTTATGTTATGAATATACTCCAAAACCTTGCAGAGCTGGCACATCCATTCAAGTCCAAGCCGGTTTTGTATTCTCCCTCTCTCTTTAATTATGTCCTCAAGAGTCATACCTTCAACGTACTCTTCAACAAGATACTGACTTCTGTTCTCCTCGAAATAATCAACTGCTTTTGGAATATCATGATGATTTAGTTTAGATAACATCACAGCTTCTAAAGGAATAGAAGTGAATTCACGATATTTCCACTCCTTTATGACCCAGAATGTATGGAGATAAATGTGCTCTGTTAGAAAAACATTTCTGTTTTCTCCACTTTTTATTATATTTATCACTCTGTATTTTTTATTAAACAGCCTTCCCTTTTCCATTTTCTTTTCCTTTTTCTTTATTCCTTATAATGCTTGGAAGATATTTATAAATCAAACCGATATCAATAGCTGTCACTGTAATTAAAAAACCTATATACTGATATATTTCCAATACCCGACTCATGATAACAAATCCCGTTATCAAAACCATTGCTGCCTGAATAAGAATTATCACTAAAGTATTAGGATTTTCAATTATTCCTTTAATTTTATTGAGCATCCCTAACCTTTCCGGTACCGGCTCTTCCAAAGAATCAGCTGCATCTAATGATATATTATGCCATTCCTGCTCATTCAAAATTAAAGTTTTAAAATCGTTTAAATTAAAGCATTCTTTTGATATTTCTTTTAAGACCCGTATTTGAAATTCCTCTTCATTTGACATATATGTTGCTATTTTGGAAATAAAGGTCTTCAAAGATCCTTTATTTGTTATTTCAAAGGGTCGATAAACAAAAAAAGTCTTTTTTTCATTATGATCAAAAAAAATGAATCTACACTCCAATAAAAGCCCCTCCGGATTCAAAAGATATTTTCTGGCATTATTTATTACCTCAAAAATATCCATTGATATTTTAATAAACTCACTTTTTGAAAGGTATCCTTTTGTATGTATAAGTGATGCCAGAGACTCCTTCTTATCTATATCATAATAAATACGACAACGCTCCTCATTATTCATAACCGCCATAGACAACAGTCCGTCTATATGATTGTATTGAATCATTTTATACTGATATGTTATAATTTTTTTGCCTTCGAAAAGTTCGATACATAACCTTCTCTTTTCATACACGTCAAGAAGTACAACATCTCCAAAATCATAACAACATTTCTCTTCTTTATCCGCTTTCCTTTCAAACCTATACTTTATTTTTGAAAATTCTACAATGTCATTATCTTTAAGGGAATACTTTTTATTTACGTTAAGCTTATTCCCATTTAAATAAGTCCCGTTTTTTGATTCTGTATCAATTAGAAAAAATTGATTGTTTTCCTGTATAATCGCAGCATGGTTCCTGCTGACAATTGACTCATCAATAGATAAATCAATTTCATCATAATCAGCTATTTTCCTTCCGATATTAAACCGTCTATCTCCACTGATTAAATACTTTTCCCCATCAAAAATACAAATCAAATATGCTCGGCATATGGTTTTTTGACTATTAGTGTCTATATGCTCTGACATGCTATTCCCCCTTAAATTTCGGATAATGGATTATGTTTTCCCCTTAATTACTTGGGTAGCATCTTTTGCAGGGGGTATACCCTTGATTTTCAGCTTCTTTAATATCCATGGGCACCACATATTTATCCACCAACACACAGTTTCCCGCATGATAAACTTCTCCACTATCTTCAAAAATGAAAACAGATGCACCAATATCAATTCGTCGGGCATCACATAGCTTGCAGGGTCTATATTGGTTTTTTATTTTATCCGTAAGAATTTTCAATGTTGGGTAATTAGAAATCAGCAAACAGCTTTTCTTATGATATCTTTCTCCTGCTCGTGGAAAAATATATACGATTTTTTCTTTTTTTTCTTTTGCCATTTCGTTAAAATTCATAGGATTGCTTATTTTTTCAGTTCCAACCCAACCCCTTGCGATTACTCTCTGTGCCAGCGTCATATCGCTGACAAAACGAATTGAAAAGGGCATCCTGACTTTACTCATACTTACTGCTTCAATAAGGTAATCCGTATTTATTTGATAGGGCTCATTTATCGAAGAGTTCTCAAATCTTCCATTGAAAAAATATCTGTACTCGATGATTTTAGGTCCATCCAGAATATGCATGGTCTTTATTGTGTTCTGTGAGAAATGCTTCTCGATATTTTCAGAAAAGTTATTCTTTTCATTATAGACATTAAATTCTCTTAAAATTTTCGGAAGTTCATTTTCTCCTGCCTTATATTCCAGATAGCTCTCTGAAGCCTTTCTTACAATTTCGTCCGAAATGGCATGTTGCAAACACTCCTGCACGCAAAATAATTTCATGATAAATGCTATGGTGAAAACCGAAATAATAAAAATCGGAAGAAAAATAGCTGCTTCAATTGTTAAAGATCCTTTGCCGTTAATCCGTTTCTTCATTTCCAGTCCCTCAAAATTAATAACCATGCTCGACTTCAACTATTATATTTTTTCTCGATGCAGATGAAAATTTAATAAATTCGGGCATCCAGAAAAGTGTCAGGAATCTGCACTTAATTGAAACTTCTGCATTTACTTTCAAAATGCCGCTAAAATCTTTAGTCTTAAAATCTTTATAATGCCTACCCATCATATTTATCTGAATCAAATCTAAAGCTCTGTAAAGCTTTATTTCTTTACTCTGCATCAGCAAGAATATCCTGAGATAATCTTCATATGAAAATGCATTCGGCTTAAAACCGATATCCGAATCGTTTTCCTGATTTAAAACAGGATGACACTTCTTCACTTTAGCAAGAAGAAAATTCTCAAATGACAATAACCAGTCATCTTTGCTTTTTATAAATGCAACTCTTTCTCCGTTTACTAAGCGTTTTACATCTTCCTCCGCCTCTGCCTCTGCCCAAGCCGAAGCAATAATGAACTGCAAAACAAAAGTACCGGTTCCCCCTGAGACTGCTGCGGCGGCTTCAAAAACCTGTGCCTTTTTAAAAGGATCGCTGTAAATATGTATAAGATTCAATCCGCTTCTTAATATTAACAGATGCGATTTAAATTTTATAAAATTATCCTGATCACTTAGTTTCCCATATAGAATATACTCTGTTTCATGTTTGAAAAAACTCTCTTTCTTATGGGTATCTGAAATATGAGTATTAAAAAAATTAAGTATATATTCATTAACATAAAGATTATTCCTTAAGAGATCTCCCTTAAGTGAATTTCCCTTTAATTGGGCTAATATACTCATAATTGTTTTGTACATGTTTTTATTATCTGTAACCCCATAGAGATAAGAAGGCAGCGTGTTTACAACATTACTATTTCTGAGAACCCTGCCTTCCTTAGAATCCTCTTCATTTATATCATTATCTGTAAAATCTGATATTTTTATCTTCTGGTTTATATTACTTTCAGTTAAATACTGCACTTGTGATAAAGAAAAAGGTTCTACGCTGTAACCCGAATCATACTTTTCTATAAGAATTTCTAAAGCTTTTTCATATTTCTTTTTAAACAAATTGTACTCCTTATCTTCATCTATCATTTTTTTTACCTCTTCAGAAATATCAATTCCTACATTCCACTCAAATTTTAAACTCCGATTTTTTCCCAAAGTCGAAGCTTCTATTTCCAAGTGTTTGATCACATCTTCGTCAACAAAATATTGCATCTGCTTCTCAAGAACTTCACAATCAGCTTCTATTATTTTTTCAGTCTGTCTCAGAACATTTTGTGTTTGACTTCCTATAAGGTTTTGAATTGTTCTTATATCGTTCCCCATTGTCACCTTCACACCTTCTAATATCTTATCACCATATTGGTCTATATAAGTTGTATATTCATCCGTAAGTTTCTCAGTATTTTTCAATGATATAACTGATTTTCTTATCAGTGAAAGCGCTTTATTACACGATTTCTTTCGCTCATAAAAAAAGTCATGATATTTATTAAGCTCCATTTTGTCGACAATATCGTTACATTTTCTAATTTCAACAGTTATGGTTTTTAAGAGCCTATCATAATCCATTATCTTTTTTTCATCTTCAGTGTTCCTTTTTGCAACCCTTATACGCTCTTCCAACTCTCTCATACATTTCACCTTACAAAGGCACTCAATATATAATTCGAGTTCTTTCAAATAGTTCTGCGACATTATTAAAAGCTGATTTTCAGAATAAATCAAGCGTACAAGCTCTTCCTTTTCTTCTGTCGTAAGCAATGGATAGATGCTGTTTTTATATCTATCAATATTTTGAATTGCGATGCTTTTAATAAACGGTTCATACGAAGCAAATCTCTTGCCTTCTTTATAATACCAGCCATCACTGTATTTCCTTAAATCATTCAGGTATTCCTCAAAATTTGCCAACTCTTTAAATATTTCAGTCGCTTTATTAATCAACTCCAGGCTGTTGGAAGCTTTATTAACATTTTCTATTTCTTTTGAAAACGAGTAAAGATAACCTATGGGAGCCCGATATTTCATGAATTCAAGTACCTGATTCTCAAAAATTATTAGATTGTTTAAGGATCGTCCATCCAATTCAACAGCAACATTTTCAACATGAAAATCATACAAATCTGCTGCATTTTCAATTAATGGCATATTTAACTCCGGGTTAAGCATTCTATTGATATAAGCTTGAATTTTTTCTTCCATTTCCTCTTCACTTTGACAAACTCCGAATAACCCATATTCATTTTTCAAGTTGCAATCATATTCTGCAAGGACAGAGCGAGTCGCAATATCCACCGATCTTTGAACTTGAATTTCTGCAGTATGAACACCTGCGATATCCGTCAAAATCCCTGCAAAAATAAACAGACTGACTATTATAATGCATAGAAATATCGCAACAGAGCCTTCCTGTGCCTTTATTCTTTTCAAAATACAACGCCCCTAATCTCTACCTATTTTTTCGGATCTTTGAACAGCTTTTTTAAAAATATCATCAATGTCCGAATAACTTTCATTTATAAGCAAATCCACATTTCTGACATATTCTGCACCATCATGTATATAATATTTAGCTTTTGTGCTTTTTCTGATTTCATTATCTGTCTAACTAAAAATAGGAATTTTATAGGTATTGTGAATAATCACCTCAATCTGAGAAAACAAAGGATG
>CAZKKX010000074.1:0-12112 GCA_964553505.1 uncultured Eubacteriales bacterium
TTTTTCCTCTGTATCTTGTTTCAATCCTTGTTATTCTGGATGTTCTATTAAAATAGACCTAATTCTTTCAAAAGCTCGGCTTCTTCTCCAGTTTCAATCCTTGTTATTCTGGATGTTCTATTAAAATATGGCATCATATAGCGATCAATAACCTCAAATACAAGTTTCAATCCTTGTTATTCTGGATGTTCTATTAAAATTAGACATTGAGATTTCACATCTTAACTTATAGTTAGGTTTCAATCCTTGTTATTCTGGATGTTCTATTAAAATTCAGGATAATTTCAAAACACATAAATTCGCATAAATGTTTCAATCCTTGTTATTCTGGATGTTCTATTAAAATACTTAACATTTCCAGTATTATTTTTCCTCTGTATCTTGTTTCAATCCTTGTTATTCTGGATGTTCTATTAAAATATCTCAACAGGCACATTAGTTATAGATTTTTTGGGAGTTTCAATCCTTGTTATTCTGGATGTTCTATTAAAATATATTTGCAGTCTTTATCATTCCCCATGCCATTTGGTTTCAATCCTTGTTATTCTGGATGTTCTATTAAAATACTCCGTATCTTTCTTGAATGACTGATTTTAAGAATTTGTTTCAATCCTTGTTATTCTGGATGTTCTATTAAAATTATCGTTTCAGGAAGGTGTTGAAATGATTGAAAAGATGTTTCAATCCTTGTTATTCTGGATGTTCTATTAAAATTATCTCAACAGGCACATTAGTTATAGATTTTTTGGGAGTTTCAATCCTTGTTATTCTGGATGTTCTATTAAAATAAGAATTGGATTATGGCCCTTATGTGATGATTTATGAGTTTCAATCCTTGTTATTCTGGATGTTCTATTAAAATATGTTGTTGAAGATATAATCTACTACGATTGTTACAGTTTCAATCCTTGTTATTCTGGATGTTCTATTAAAATCCAAATAGACATGAATTATTGATAATAAGTTTAAAAGTTTCAATCCTTGTTATTCTGGATGTTCTATTAAAATTACTTCAAAGTAGTCACACTCAATCAGGAGATGGTGGGTTTCAATCCTTGTTATTCTGGATGTTCTATTAAAATCAAATAAAATTAATAATTCAATTATAAAAGATATGAGTTTCAATCCTTGTTATTCTGGATGTTCTATTAAAATTGAAAGAGTTTTCATCTATAAGTAATCAAATTGCATGTTTCAATCCTTGTTATTCTGGATGTTCTATTAAAATAAAAAAAATATTATTTTTAATAGAAAGACATGAAGTATGTTTCAATCCTTGTTATTCTGGATGTTCTATTAAAATAAAGACATTGACAGATACAGGGTAAGACATAAATATTGTTTCAATCCTTGTTATTCTGGATGTTCTATTAAAATAAAGATGACTTGTATAGTTGAAGAAAACAAGATAATGTTTCAATCCTTGTTATTCTGGATGTTCTATTAAAATTGGTTGTATTGATCAAATTGCACCTAACAGAATTTTGTTTCAATCCTTGTTATTCTGGATGTTCTATTAAAATACAGCTAATATGATGATACATGATAAGTTTGGTTCATGTTTCAATCCTTGTTATTCTGGATGTTCTATTAAAATACTTTAGAGCAACATTCCAACAAACTGTACTTTTAGAGTTTCAATCCTTGTTATTCTGGATGTTCTATTAAAATATAAACAAGATGCAAAACTTCTAAAGCCTGTTTTATGTTTCAATCCTTGTTATTCTGGATGTTCTATTAAAATACACGCCTTATGTATGTAAAAGAACTGATGGTATATGTTTCAATCCTTGTTATTCTGGATGTTCTATTAAAATCAAGATTTTTCATGTTTATTCATCTCCTTCAAAAAAGTTTCAATCCTTGTTATTCTGGATGTTCTATTAAAATAATCTGCATTTGTCTACGTTTGTATTAATAGAGTCAAGTTTCAATCCTTGTTATTCTGGATGTTCTATTAAAATCCTACATAAATTTTTAGAAGTAGAGACTCCATATGAGTTTCAATCCTTGTTATTCTGGATGTTCTATTAAAATCTATTTACATTTTATAACGGATGGCTCACTATTAGACAGTTTCAATCCTTGTTATTCTGGATGTTCTATTAAAATAGCAATCAAGAAGCTAATTAAGTAATATCAATGTCTAACGAGATTTTTTGATTGAATCTCTTTGACTGTATTTTATCATAAATCATTTCTAAAAACACCTCTTTTAAGATTAATTCTTTCATCAACAATGCTTCTTAGTACAGTATTTCTAATGTTTTCATATCTATTATTTACTTTATACAAATATTTTTATAACAACAATCAATACATCTTGCTTTATATCTTGTGGCTTTAGGGAAAAAACCATTTAACACTTTTTTATAATCGTCAATATATGATAGCATTTCTTCTTTGTCTTTCTTTGAAATAGCAACTTCTAATAGTCTGTTTTCTCCCCTACAATAAACAAGAAATCCTTTTGTAACGGTCTTACCATATATTTCTTCAATCATCAATGCATATAAGTTTAATTGATTTTTATATGTTTTATAAATCTTATTATTATATTTAGCATATTTATAATCAAGAGGGGCCATCGTACCGTCTTCTAAAGTATGTACTTCATCAACCTTTCCCCTTATATTATTCCTTACTGATACAAGGTTAACATTATTTTCCCTGCTTATAGAACTGATTTTCTTTCTCAGATAGTCTCTGTTTTCACGCCCCCTTTTTTCATGAACTTCCCTGCCTACCTGGACCTTGTACCGATTTCCCTCATACTGAGAAATTCCAAGACACTTCATAAAATATATAAATCTCTGACAATAAGAGAACTCAATAATTTCAGAAGGTGTAATAAAATACTTATGTTCATTAAAAGAACTTTGAGATGATTTCATCCGTTATCAACTCCTTGTCAAAAGCCTGCCCAAGAAGTCCTGCTTTGTTTAATTCTGTTTTGCTCATAGGAAAAACATATACCGAATCCTTTTCATTATTTATCAGGTCTTGAAAAATCAGCTTCAATTCATCAAGTTGATTATCCTCTAACTCTCCAAGAAATACACTTTTCTGCACTCTGTATAATCCAACATTTTTACATCTTTTTATTATACTGTTTCGTGTTTTATTTGAAACAATATCATATATAACCCATATCAGCATACAACCGCCTCTTTTAAAATCCGATTTGCAATTTGATGACAGTCATACTGTATAATATTTGCAAATTCAATATTCCTACCCCTGTACCGGATTTTCTTTTCAAGCTCTTTATTATATTCAGAAATAAGTGCCTTTTTCCCTTCCTGATTTAGATAATAACCTGACTCAACTCTATCGAAAAATTCTTCGCTTACTTTTTTTGTACTAAAAAGCCTAAAAACAATTTTATCCATATAACCTCTGTAAATCTCTACTAAATCAAAGACAAGTGCTTTTTTGTTATAATTGTCCGTATGCATAATCCCTATATATGGATCCAGTCCTGCTATTATACAAGCCTTCTCAACACTTGAATATAAAATTCCGTAAGAATAGTTCAACATACAGTTAAAATAGTCAAGTGCAGGATTTCTGCTCCTACCATTAAATTCAAACTTTGGAGGAATAAGTTTACCCAGCGTTTCAAAATATGCCCTGCTGGCTGAACCTTCATACCCTTGGATAGAATCCCTGACAGTATCAACAGAAGCATTTTGAGGTATTGAAAGGATATTATCTTTTTGTTTATTTATTTTCTCAACAGCTTCTCTAACCAGTTCTTTCCTCTCGTCCCGACGATTCATAGCCAATTTATTTAATAGCTCAATCTGATGATTCATTTTTTCTGTAATCCATTCTTTTATAAGAACAAGTCCAAATGGCACTTCTTGTAGAAATAGTTGTTTTCTTCTTATTGTAGTAATACTACCCAGCTTCGAATGCCATACGCGGCCAAGAGGTTGTCCGGTACTCTTTAAAAAAACAATATCAATATTATTTTCAATAGCAAGTTCAATTGAGTCGGTGGAAAGAGCTACTCTGGTTGTAATATAAATTTGATCAACCTTCTTGGCCGATATTTCCTGCTTTGACTCATCAGATTTGATCTGAAAGCATTCTCCTCTTTTACATAGATACAGCCCTGGTGTATTTAAAATCAATTTCATAGGAAATCACTCCTGTTATTTTGGGGATATAACTTCATTTAAATGAAATATTATGACTCTCCTTTGCTTCTTCAAAATTCATTCCTTAAACATTTACTTAAATCCACCGTCACGAATTCTTTCAACTATATTGCACGAAAATTAAAAGCACCCCAACTAATAAAAACTATCCTAACTGCAAATATGTTATACAAGTATTATTTTGAACCAAAGTTAATATTGTGATCCAAGTGGTATTTTATTTTTTTTTGGTATTATTTTTTTTATTCTCAGCTGCTTTAAAGGCTTCCATTATTGCGTTATTGTTAAATGAGCCTTGCTTTTGATCGGCTTTATAGGTATTTTGTTTAGCCTTGTTATTATTATAATTTTTTTTGGAGAAAGCATTGTTGCTTTGTCGGTTATTATTTGCATATGTTGTACTAATTAATCTTTCATAATCCAGTATCTCAAGAAGAACCCTTTTGTCCTTGAATTCGTTTAATTTCATGTAATTATAATTATTTGCTTCGCTTTCCTCAACTAATTTTGATTTAATTTTCATTAACTCTTTTACAGGTTTTTGCTCTTCTAAGCTTCCACCACTCAAATAACTACTAGCAAAATTCTTTTTATAGATATCAATAAATTTATTAACGTCCTGCGTCTCAAAGTAGTCAAAACTAAAACTATTATACTTCGTGTCCAAGTTTTCTATTTTCAGCTCTATATCCTCAACCTTTACTCTCCCAAATCCATAAGGCTTAGCCAGCCCAATATTCTGGAAGCAATCATCATTTAGCCTAAGTGCCCAAGCAAGAAGCCCTATATCTTCTTCATCCAAATTAGTAAAATATATCTTTCCATTGAACTTAGTACCTTCTTTCAATGGATAAATTGTAAATGACATATTATCACTTTGTATTTCAGGTTCTTCAATATAGTACTTCATCCAGTATTGTTTAAAACCTCTAATAGTAAAGTCATCTTCATAGATATTTAAATTTTTCTTATGAGTATCTTTGTCTTGCTTTAGGTATAAACTATAGCTGGTAGGTTTTGGTTCTGCCAACAATATCTTCATTGTACTTTCTTGATCAACTTTTGGATTCCCTAAAGCTATGGCATCATCAAAGCTAACTCTGGATTTATAGCTGAATTTAACATCCTTATCTTTAATTTTATACGGTCTATCAGTAAATCCAAATAATGCATCTGTATGACTTATTCCCGTTACATCCTTATAGTTTTGAGGGACTCCATCCAACACAGTTTTACTATAAAGCATTCTTAGATAAGGAGTAAATCCAAAATGCAGCACATTATGGCTATTGATATAAAAAACCGGTTTTCTTCTATTACTATCTGGCAATGCAAAAAATTCTTTGCCCTCAACCATAGTTTTATCTGATTTATACATCTTTTTTGTTAGCATCAAGTCATCTATATAAGCTTCTATTTCGTCCCGTTTTATTTTAATTCTCCCTGCTTTATCATCAGCCTCCGGAACAATATAGTGGCTTCGCTTGCCCCTGATGTATCCTCCGGACAATATATATCCTTGATATTTGTATTTTCCTTTCTTCCCGACTTTTACAGCTCTGCCTTTTACATTATCAAATTCAAATGATATCCCTGTCTGATATGGCTTATATCCTTTCTTTTCTCTACTGTATTTTTCAAGAATATTTGTTACTTTTCGTCGAATGTTATTATCTTCTTTATTACGTGACAATGCCTTATTAAGTTCTCTAAGTTCAGCTTCATGATCAACCAACTCTTTTTTATACATAAAATCAATGGCTGTTACATCACTATCGCAAATCTTTCTTAGTAAAATCTCATCTATTCTATAATACGGTATCCCTTCCTTAAGCTCCTTAGCCGGCTCAATAAAGAAATCATCGCCTTTTTTTATAATATACCCTGCCTTGATATTCCTGGAAATCCTTTTATTAATATCAATATTTAATATTCTGCCGTATCTTTTAGACAATGAATTATTTCCTGCTATATCTCTAAATAAAAACCTTGAGTCTTCAAACTGACTATCCTCATACTCACCATTTTTTCCTTTTGCACCTGCAATACTGCTAAAGCTAAGTATTTGTGCATTGGTTCTTATCATACCTCTTATTGTATTGCCGGGTATAGCATACTTGCCACTAGTATTTAGAAAAAACCTGGCATTTTTATTATTATCAGTCCCGGCAGACACAATTATTGGGGTCTGGGCTTCTAATGTATACTCAATATATCCATTTAGAAGTTTTGTTTTATCTCTACCTTTAAAATCATTATGGGCCGGCAGCTCTGTTGGTGTATGAAATTTGACTACTGCATTTTTGGGAAAACTTACAAAATTATATGGAGCTACTGCATATTTCCCAAGATTTCTATTTTTAATTTTTATAGGTTTCATTTTTTAGTCACCCCTTAAAATATTAATCTGGAAGGCTTTATATAGCTGATAAAAGCCTGGTTATCTTCATCATAATCAAAGTATTTTTTTATTTTTAATTTCTTTGCATGTCCAGCTTCTTCTTTATATCTTGGATATAGTATAACTTCTTGTATGATAGGATTCCCATTTTCTTTTTGTGAAAAAATTATCCCGCTTAATATACTTTCATCATTAAATACTCTAATTTCACTATTATCATTAAAAAGCCTTGCTTCAATAATATTTTCTGCATCTATCTCTATTTTGGAAATTCTGTCGGATATTACTGAATCATAGTTATAAATTATAGCATCTAATAATCCCTGCTCCTTTATGATGTTGCTATCCAATAATCTTGTTATAGAAAACATATCTTGCAAGTTATATCCAAAAACTTCCTCCAAACCCTTTGCATCTAATTTTCTTATGTAATAATTTTTATTCATTTTGTCCCCTCCCGACCCTTGGAGTTTTTAATTGCTTCTACGTATTTATTCAATGCTACTTGATCTGATATTGTTTTGTTATCGAAATTGATATCTATTCTATTTTCTCCATGTGCTATACTCATAGCATTCGCCCTAAATCTTCCTCTGCCAATACTATTTCCACTACCAAGGGATAAATTTTCTGTCCCCAAGTCTCTTAGTGCAAGTGCTATTATCCCTATTGCATAGTTATCTTTTGATTCATTGTTTTGTTTTTTGTATATTATTTTAAACTCAGTAGTTCCCTGCACTGGAATATCATTCATCAAGGCAGTATTTATGACTCCCCCTGTGAATCTATCAATCTTAATTCTGTTATACTGCCTCTCCTCGTAAAATTCTTTATTATCTATCACTGACTCACTGACAAATACCCTGCTAAGGATGTGTTTTTCTTTCTCCGATTGAATAGTACCGAACATCTCCCTGGCTTCATTAATACTGCCAAAATAATTGGCTATGGTTTCAACTCTATGTCTTAGCACTCCTTTAAAACTACTGCCTGGAATAATATATTTTTCTCCTGATTTGATGCTTTTGTCATCTACATCCTCTGGGTCATAAGTTTCTGAAGATTTTATTAGAAGTGGTGATGTCAGCTTACCTTTGATAATAAACTCAACATAGATATCATCTATATAACTATTCTCTATTCCTGCTTTAATATCTCTACCTTTAGCATAATCCTTCTTTAGATAGCTAAGCCATTCTTCTTTGTTTTCCAGATTAAATTCTATCTCCTCAGTCTTTACAATTTCAAAATTTCCCAAACCATTACTTTTATTTCCTCCAAAGCGAATAAACCCTTTATCCAATGCTTTTAAACATTTATAAAGCATTTGTTTGAATTCTTGATTTTTATTTCGTTGGGAATGAATTTCAAACACTAATTGAAATTTTATACCCTCTCCTAAATATAACCTTTCTATTTTTGCACCATAAACATGGCTACCCGTTTCACTATCAATTCTTACCCCATCTCTTCTCTCAAGTCTATGAATTTTTGCAAATGCATCACTAATATACACGCTGCTCATCATTGAGCTTTCTTTATTTTGAACTCCAAATAGCTCCTTGTAGTTTTCATCAATTGATTTAAGGTAAGCCCTAAAGGAACCTGCTATACTTGTGGCCGGAAGGTAGGCCATTCCTGATTCATTATCCATTAGAATTTCTTCTTCTCCATCACTAATGAATAAAGGTGATAAACTCATTATCTCAGCTTTTATCAAAGTTATCATCTTCATTGTTTGTCACTCCTTCTAATCTGAAATCTGCATAGCTCAATTAAGATTTTTATATTATATTTATACAAAAAATTACTATCTATTTTTGACTTAATCCATCCTAAACTAATGCTATCAAAGATAGTGTTTTGGTAGAATTGCTCCAAGTTTTTACTCTGTGCTACAAAATCCTCCAGAAATGTCATGAAGGACATATCTTTATACATTACTTTTTGAAGCTGTTTATATGATTTATTTCGTTTTTGGTTAGCATGTTTTACATATTCATCAAATGCTTCTACTCCCACCTCCGGCTCTTGATAAAGCATATAGGTGAACAGATCCTTAAAATTTCCCCATTGACTGCTTTTAAAATTGTCTTGGTTTTTCATTTCCTTGTTAAATTCAATTACTCTCCTATTTATATCCCTTTTCATTCTTTCTTCAAATATTTTATCTATGATGTTTTGCAGCTGTTTTTCCTCATTCAGGTTAAGTTTTATTGACATTTTTTCTATATTAAAATCAACTTTTCCCATTTTTCCCTTAGTAACATTTTCATATAAGGAAGAGTCTCCAAAAGAATCTACTATAATAAATCTACCAAACCCGTCAGCTTTTCTTTCCCCAATACCTTTGTTCATAAAAGCTTCTAATACCCCTTTGTCAATAGCTTCAGTAATTTTATACTTAAATACACTTCCCGCCTTAATTCCTATTATTTGAGGTAGATGGCAATTCCATTTGTTGTTGAAGCTTGTTATACTTTTGGTTTCTATGGCACTGTCAATATATGATACATCTTTAAGTCCTAATTCCCTGCCTATATAGGCAGCATCGATTAGGGTTTTATGCTCTCCCAGCTCATTTCTATAGATAATATCAGACATAGCGATAAGATATATATCTTCATTAAAATCATTTTTTTCTTCAAATATTTTATATTCAGGATTATAATCAACAATCTGTATATTAGAAATACTACATTTACCATAACCGCTTCCCTTTGAACCACCAATATATACAATGCTGTCCTCTATAAGTTTAGTAACATCCTGAATATATTCTCTGTCTTCCACCTTTATTGTCCCTTTAAATACTTGTCCCTTTTTTATGGATTCATATCTAAACAATTTGTTTTTTTCTTTTTGCTTGTTGATATGAAGGTTAGTATTTTTATCTATTTTCAACCTGATATATTCACCGTCATCATACCCTGCAAAATCACTCAACCTTACCTTTTTAAAACCTTGAGAAAGTCCTTTATCTAATCCCGATACAATTTCTAAGCTACCATTAAAGGCCTGTATATCTTCTTTTTTGGCAAAATAGCATTTTGGAAAAGGAATACTTCTTTGGTTCTTATATAGTGGATAGGCATTGAGAAATTTAATACCGCCTTTCAAAAGCTTCTCTCTATGTATCTCTTGATTAATATCTATACCACCATTTTTCTTAATATATTTATAAATAAACGCTCCCCTTATGGCAGAGCCTGTAATGTATTCCATCGATTCCTGAGAATCAATTTGCATATTTGTTTTAGCAAGCTTTATATCCTGTAGCGCCTCTAAATCATAGGTTATGTAGCTAAGCATTAGATTTCACCCCTTCCATAAGCTTATCAATATAATAATCCGTTATGTCTCTATATACTCCCTTGTCTAATAAGAGAAGACTACAATTCACCTCTCCTTTACCCCTTGTCCTCATAGTTCCTATATGTCTTAACGATCTTAGGCTTACAGCCAACACCGCAAGTTCTTCATCTGATAGCTCTCTTTCACATTCCATATCAACTACGAACATCAGTCCCTTTTTTATCACTCTAAAATGTCTAAGTGTACCTTTTTTATATGAGCCATCGTCTTCTATACTTGTAAAGCTCCTGATTTCTGTTAAAGCTTCTTTTATTTCGGAGGGTTCAATCTCTTCAGCTTTAACGGCATATTTCAATATATTTCTTATATTCTCAGTCAATCTGCAATCAGAAAACCTCAGGTTTTTCCACGTGTTAACACCATTATTCTTTTCACCTAATAGACTTTTTAATACGTGTTTGTATTCTTTATAGCCCAATAAATGTATGGTTTTTTTCATGATTTCCCGCAAGTTTCCTTTGAAGGTTTTAGCCTTCATAAAGGGAAAACCATATTCATCATATACAATCTCTAAATCTACTGAACCTGGTACAGAATGCCCACTGCCAAATATTGCTTCAGTAAGCAGCTCTATTTCGATCTTGTATCTATTCATTCTTATCCCCCTCTTCATTCAACTCTATATATAGATCCATCACCTCTATAGCATCATAATACATACAATTGTCTTCAAAAAAACAATAGTCTCCGGCTGTATCATCAAACCTGGAAAAGTAATTGTCTATATTATTTAATTTGAGGAATATTTCCGTGTCTGCTTCACCTTTTTTTAGTATTTCTCGCAGCTCTTTCAGCTTATTTCGAGCAATTTTGTTTTCATTTATTTCTCTGTTTGTAATGTTATGATAGGCAGCTTTGAAATTTTTGTAGCTCCTCCAGTTCTCAGGATTGTTTAAAAATAATGGTCTCATGGCTAATTGTTTCTTGTCCAATGTTATATAATGCTCATCTCTAATTTCCTGAATTGTTCCCATTAAATCTCCTTGCTCTATATGCCAATCAATTAAAGAAAAATCTTTTTCTGAGTCAGGAAAGTCAATTAATATTCTTCTTTTAGCACTGCTGCATAGATCTTCAGCTAATTCATATGTCTTTGCAAAGGGATGAGTTATTTTTGCTATGGACACCCCTGCACAAGCATTTAGTCTAATCTTTTTCCCATTATATATTTCAATTTCATTTTTATATAAATACTCAATAAAAATTCTAGCTGTTTCAATACCAATCTTTCCATTGGTAACATAAGTAATATCATCTCCTGCCACGATGATTGGAATAATTGGAAACCTATTCTCTTTTATGTAAGTTTCATTTTCCAGATTAGCACTATTTAGTTCAACTACTCTTGACATTTCTTTAAAAGCATTTTCATAAGCTTTCTTAACATTATCGCTAAATTGTTTTAATGCTTTTAAATAATCTTTATTGGTTTTAGAACAATTATTTCCACTATACTGAAAATTTTCTTTTAGTTGTTCAAATTTTTTACCCATTTTATTTCCATCAATATGTACCACAGCCAAGTATTTTTTATCCCCTTTTGCTAAATCAGAAAATTCCTTGCAGCTATTATTACCTCGTAATAATGAGTAAAATTTAGCACTTGCAGATTGGGAATTTCTGTGCTTTATCATTACTTCTTCACTTCTATATCTTTTTTCACCACCAGTATCTTCAGTATATTCTTCTGATGCCGGCAAGCCAGTAGAGGAGCAAATTTTTTCAATACCAAAAGAAATTTGATGTCCACTATTTGATCTTTTATTTTTCTTTGCAGCAAGTTTTTTGTAAGCATTTTCAATGCTGTCTATATTATTTTCATCATAATCCTCTACTACCATAAAAATCTCTACTCCGGGATACTCCCTTAATACCTTTTCACTAACTCTTTTAATAAAATTCTTTGCCTCTTTCCTATTATTAAACTTATACAGACTGCTGCCGCCGCCATAATAAACTGCATTATTTTTGTAATCTTGATTGATGTTAAATGGTAATTCTTCAATTATCTTCTCAATAATTATTGAGGCACCCTTGTTTTCTTTCAGTTTATTACTTGAAAATATATACTCTTGTTTTTTAGATACTTCCCATAGAACTAAAGCTTCCATCTGTTTACCCCCTTGTGGATTTTGCTGTTCTCCTATTGTTTTTCCATCTGTTATAGTTT
>CAZKKX010000075.1:0-11554 GCA_964553505.1 uncultured Eubacteriales bacterium
TGACAGCCTATGGAAGATGAGTTGGTTAGCATATCCAGAGTGAATGCATCCTTTACTTTTCCATGTAAGTTTATCTTTGCGGCAAGTATGAATCCATGTCCATGCGGGTATTATGGCGATCCTACTCATGAATGTTCGTGCAGTATAGGACAAATCACTAAATATATGGCCAAAATATCAGGGCCGCTTATGGACAGAATTGATATGCACATTGAAGTATTTCCTGTTAAATA
Organism: uncultured Eubacteriales bacterium; assembly: GCA_964553505.1. Classification (GTDB taxonomy): domain Bacteria; phylum Bacillota; class Clostridia; order Peptostreptococcales; family JAAYPU01; genus JAENZQ01. Next base: position 234 of record CAZKKX010000075.1, read on the forward strand.
TGATGCGCTATCGTCAAATGTTTGCCATAAAAGCTCTTATGAGATGAGGATAGAGGTGGAAAATGCAAGAAAACTTCAGGTAGAAAGATATAAAAAGGATAAGATATTATACAATTCCCAACTCAGACCTGTGCAAATAAAAAAATATTGTAATTTGGAATTTGAGAGTACTAAACTTCTCGAATCAGCATTCAAGAAGTTATCATTAAGCGCAAGGGCATATAATAGAATTATAAAATTGAGCAGGACCATTGCAGATATAAGCTGTTCTAAAGATATTAAACAAGAGCATGTGGCGGAAGCCATACAGTATAGAAGTCTGGATAAGAAATTTAGAGGGTTATAAGCATATAAGCAGAACTTGTTAATTAAACCCGGTAAGAGGGTGAAAAAATGGATAGCATTTTATTTGATATTTGGATGAAAGAATTACCGCATTTGAGTTCACAAATGAAGATTCATTTGGTAAAGTGTATGGGAGACAGTGAAAAAGTATTCCATGCATCAAAAAGTGCACTTTGCGACATAGAAAATATAAGCCGGGATGCGATAAATTACATATTACTTAATAAAGATTTGAATAATGCAAAAAAAATTTACGATACTATGAAAGAAGAGGGAATAGAGGGCGTTTCCTATTTCGATGAGCATTATCCTAAAATTTTGAAGGAAATATATGAGCCGCCTTTTTTATTATATATGAAAGGTGAATTGTCTGAGGCAGATCAAGATGCGGTTGCTATTGTGGGAGCAAGAAAAGCCACGTCCTATGGGAAATGGGCAGCGTACAATATTGCTTGCAGATTGGCAGAGTACGATACAACTGTTATTAGTGGTATGGCATTCGGTGCAGATACTTTTGCACATCGAGGATCATTGGACGGAAAAGGAAGGACTATTGCTATATTGGCATGTGGACTTGATATTTGTTATCCTAAATGTAATGATAAACTTATGAAAGAAATTATTGAAAATGGCAGTGTTATTTCGGAGTATGCACCCGGTATACAACCTTTACCGCGCTATTTTCCTAAAAGAAACAGAATTATCAGCGGATTGTCAAAGGCGGTAGTAATAGTAGAAGCCAATCTTAAAAGTGGCTCTCTGATTACTGCAGAATATGCGATAGATCAAGGGAGAGATGTTTACGCTGTTCCGGGTAATATTGAAAGCATTTACAGCAAAGGGACGAATAAACTGATAATGGAAGGTGCTATGCCTATTATCGGCATAGAAGAATTTGTACGAGAATTCACAATGGAATCAGGTAAATCCTCTGAAGAAATTATTTTGGGGATACATGAGAAAGAACTGGTAGATATTGTAAAAAAATATCAGCCGATTAGTATAGACACTTTGTTATATAAATTAAATTTAACACCTTCAGATATTAGTGCATTGTTGACGGTTCTTGAGATAAAAGGACTAATCGAAATAATACCAGGCAAAATAGTTATTGCAAAATAAATTAGTAATGCATATAATCAAAAAAGCAGTTGTTGAAATAATAAGTAATTATGGGGTGAAGTAATGGCACGAAAATCTTTGGTAATTGTCGAATCGCCGGCAAAGGCAAAAACAGTCGGAAAATTTTTGGGGAGCAGGTATAAGGTTATTGCCTCTGTCGGGCATGTTAGGGATCTTCCGAAAAGTAAAATGGGAATAGACATAGACAATAATTTTGATCCACAGTATATAAATATCAGAGGAAAGGGCGATGTTATAAAAGAACTTAAAAAAGAAGCGAAGAAAGCAAGTAAAGTTTTGCTTGCAACAGACCCTGATAGAGAAGGGGAAGCTATTTCCTGGCATATAGCATATCTTTTAGGTATTGATGCAAATGAGAAATGTAGAATAGAATTCCATGAAATCACCAAAAATGCAATTGCAAATGCTATCAAATCAGCAAGACCGATACATATGGGGCTTGTGGATGCTCAACAGGCACGAAGAGTATTGGATCGATTGGTTGGTTACAGCATTAGTCCTTTACTGTGGAAAAAAATTAAAAGAGGTTTGAGTGCCGGTAGAGTTCAATCTGCTGCTTTAAAGATTATATGTGATAAGGAAAAAGAAATTCATAAATTCACACCAAAGGAGTACTGGGTAATAACAGCTTTGTTATCTATCAATGATAAAAAAAGTAAGAAATCATTTGAAGCAAAATTAAACGAATATAATGGAAAGAAAATTACTATAAATAACAAAAATGAAGCCGACGCCGTTTTAGCTGCACTCGATTCACATAATTACAAAGTAGTAAAGGTGGAAACCAAGGAAAAAATAAAAAAACCGCAACCTCCTTTTACAACAAGCTCTTTACAGCAGGAAGCATCCAATCGTATGGGCTTTTCCGGAAAAAGGACAATGATGGTTGCGCAGCAACTCTATGAAGGTATTGATGTTAAAGGAGAAGGTACAGTTGGATTAATTACATATATAAGAACTGACTCCATAAGAATATCTGATGATGCCAAAAAAGCCGTTAAAAAATACATTGAGGAAAAATATTCTTCGGATTATGTTGGAAACCAGAATTATTCAAACAAGAAGAAAGATATTCAGGATGCCCATGAAGCCATAAGACCGACAACTATAACCATGCATCCTGATGATATAAAGGACTCCTTAAGCAGAGACCAGTATAAGTTGTATAAGCTTATTTGGGAAAGATATACTGCAAGTCAGATGAGCAGTGCTATTTACGACAATAATACTGTAGAAATATTAAACAATGGTTACCTTTTTAAAGCTTCGGGATCACAATTAAAATTTGAAGGCTTTCTTAAAGTATATTCATTTATGGAAGCTTCAGATAAGTTGCTACCTTCAATGAATGAAGGAGATGTGCTTTTCTGCTCTGATGTAATTTCTGAACAGCGGTTTACACAACCCCCTTCAAGATTTACTGAAGCAAGTCTTGTAAAAGAATTAGAGGATAAAAATATTGGACGACCAAGTACATATGTTCCCATCATAACTACTTTGCTGACTCGTAAATATATTAAAAGAGATAAAAAAACCCTATTTCCAACAGAATTAGGGTTTATTGTAACAGATTTAATGGAGAACTATTTTAAAAATATTGTTGATATTGGATTTACTGCAGATATGGAAGAGAAACTTGATGATGTTGAGGAAAAAACCGTTGAGTGGAAAAATGTGGTAGGTGATTTCTATTACAATTTCAAGGAAGAACTGAAAGAAGCAGATGAAGAAATTCGAAGGATAGAAATACAAGATGAATTAACGGATGAAAAATGCGAGATATGCGGGAAGCCAATGGCTATTAAACAAGGAAGGTTTGGCGAATTTTTAGCTTGTTCAGGATATCCGGAATGTAAAAATACAAAGCCAATTATTTTCAAAACCGGAGTGACGTGTCCGGAATGTGGGAATGAACTTATTGAGAGAAGGAGCAGAAAGGGAAGAACATTCTACGGTTGCAGCGGATATCCGGAATGCAAGTTTACTTTGTGGAATAAGCCTGTAAATAAAAAATGTCCGGAGTGCGGATCTCTCATGGTAGAAAAGAAAACTAAAAAGTCGGATTATCAGTGTTCAAATAAGGACTGTAATTATAAAGAGAAAAAAACGGAGGAATGAATTGATGTTTCATGGAACAACCATTGTAGTGGTAAGAAGAAATGAAAATGATATTTGCATAGGAGGTGACGGTCAGGTTACCTTTGGTGAGTCATCCATAATGAAACAAAATGCTAAGAAGGTTCGAAAAATACATAAAAATAAGGTTCTTTCAGGCTTTGCCGGTTCAGTGGCAGATGCGTTTACATTAACAGAAAAGTTTGAGAATAAACTGGAAGAGCACGGTGGAAACCTCAAACGGGCTGCTGTTTCTTTAGCTCAGGAATGGCGCAAGGATAAAATCTTGAGACGATTGGAAGCATTGATGCTGGCTGCAGATAAAGATGATATTTTATTGATCTCAGGAAATGGCGAAGTGATTGAGCCGGATGACAATGTACTGGCTATAGGCTCAGGAGGGAATTATGCATTTGCAGCTGCAAAAGCTTTATATGATAATACGGGATTAGGAGCAGAAGAAGTTGTAAGAAAATCTCTCGAAATTGCTGCTTCCATATGTGTATACACAAACAACAATATTAATATCGAATCTTTAGGAGGAGATAAGGAATGAAAAATATGACACCTAAGGAAATCGTAAAAGAATTGGATAAATATATTATCGGGCAGGAAAAAGCAAAAAAATCTGTTGCTGTTGCTTTGCGAAATAGATACCGTCGAAGCCTGCTTCCAGATGATATGAAAGATGAAATTACGCCCAAAAATATCTTGATGATGGGGCCTACCGGTGTAGGGAAGACTGAAATAGCAAGGCGTTTAGCAAAACTTATAGAGGCACCTTTTGTAAAAGTAGAAGCAACAAAATATACTGAAGTAGGCTATGTAGGTCGTGATGTTGAATCCATGGTTAGAGACCTTGTTGAGACGTCTATCCGTCTGGTTAAGCATAGCAGGATGCAGGAGAAGTATGAAATTGCCGAACAGATTGCCGAAGAGAAAATAGTAGAAGCCATTGTTCCAGGAAAGAAGAAGGCTTCTACTATAAAAAACCCATTTGATTTCATAATGAATAATCAATACAGCAGTACTCAGAACAACAAGGAAGAATCTGAAAAAGATAAAAGCGATATGGAATTGCAAAGAGATCAGGTAAGAGAGCAATTACGGAAAGGACTTCTCGAAGATCAATTGATTGAGATAGAAGTCAACAGTAACCAAAATGGTATGAATATGATGGACCTCGGAAATGAAGCCATTAGTATTAGTATTGGAAATATTTTTGGTGATATGGTTCCTCAGAAAAAGAAGAAAAAGAAAGTGTTTATTAAGGATGCCAGAAAAATTTTAAGGGAACAGGAAGCACAGAATCTTTTAGATATGGATCAGGTTACCAGTGAAGCTCTTGAAAATGCTGAGCAGAATGGAATTATCTTTATTGATGAAATTGATAAAATTGCATCGCCAAACTTTAAAGGAGGGGCAGATGTATCAAGAGAAGGTGTTCAAAGAGATATTCTTCCCATTGTTGAAGGAAGTGTTGTCAATACTAAATATGGTCCGGTAAAAACAGATCATATTCTTTTTATTGGTGCAGGCGCTTTTCATACTTCAAAAGTTACAGATTTGATTCCTGAGCTTCAGGGAAGGTTTCCAATAAGAGTGCAATTGGAGAATCTTACAAAAGAAGTTTTCAGACAGATACTGGTTGCTCCGGAGAATGCTTTAATAAAACAGAATAAAATGCTTTTGGAAACAGAAGGGATAAAAATTGTTTTCACCGATGATGCGGCAGACGAAATTGCCAATGTAGCATTCTTGATTAATGAACAGACTGAAAACATAGGTGCAAGACGACTGCATACGGTTATGGAAAATTTACTGGAAGATATCTCGTTTAATATATCAGAAATGAAAGATGATAATTTTACAATTGATTCGGAGTATGTTCGCAAGAAATTTGCCGAGACCGTATATATTGATGAAATTGATAAATATATCTTATAATATCAATAAATATAATAGAAATTGCTTGCTTCATACCTGGTAAGACGGATATAATGATGATGAGAAACAAAGAAGACAAAGGAGGATTGAAGATGCTGGTAGAGTTGCTTGAGAAGACGAGAAGACTGAATGCAGTATTACAAATGACAGATAAAGAAGCAGTTTCTTTTAGCGATTTATGTGGAATATTGAGTAGCCTTCTTGATTCGAATGTATATGTTATTAGTAAGAAGGGCAAGGTTTTAGGATTAAAACTTCTAATTAAGTCCGATAGCCCAATCATTATAGATCCGGAAACCGGTACAGAAAAATTCCCTAAGGAATATAATGATGAGTTACTTAGAGTCAATGAAACAAAAGTGAATATTACAGGTGAGGAATCTCTTAAAATATTCAAATATGATTACAACACCATGGATAAGTATTTGACTATTATTCCAATATACGGAAATGGCCAAAGACAAGGAACCTTGATTGTAGCACGGTATGATATGGAATATGGTGTAGAAGATGTTATTCTTGGGGAATATGGTGCCACCATTGTAGGAATTGAAATACTCAGAGCCAAGACACTTGAATTTGAGGAAGAAGCAAGAAAAAAGGCTGTCGTACAAATGGCAATAGGCACACTATCTTATTCCGAACTGGAAGCGATTCAAAACATTTTTGCAGAATTGGAAGGAAATGAAGGATTGTTAGTTGCCAGCAAGATAGCAGATAGAGTAGGTATCACGAGATCGGTTATTGTAAATGCTTTGAGAAAATTTGAAAGTGCCGGTGTAATTGAATCAAGGTCATTGGGAATGAAAGGGACACATATTCGCATCTTAAATGACAAACTTATGGATGAGTTGGCTCGATTGGAAATATAATATATTGAATTACAAATTTCTTAAACTTTGAAAAGAGTAGATTATTTTTACTCTTTTTTTTCACATTTTTTTTTCTCCATAATATTATATTATATATTATGGAGGGGAATTGTCTTGAGGAGAAAAAACAAGTATAAGAAAAATACCTCTGCCCTCAAAGTTTTTTTTTCGATTATATTAATAATTTTGATTAGCATATATGGATTTATATGTTTAGATGCTAAAATAAAACCTGCGGTATTTAATATTGCTGAAATGAGAGTGCGAGAAATTGCTACAAAGGTAGTAAATGAATCCGTTTATGAGGAATTTGCTCAAAATATAAATTATGGAGATCTTGTCCAGATCGAAACAGATCATCAAGGAAAGATTATTTCATTGCAGGCAAATACCGTATTAATGAATACTTTAGCTGCGGACATGACTTTGATGATACAGAATAATATTCAGAACGTTACTTCATATGTTCAAATTCCCATTGGAAGCATAATGGGAAGTCAGATTCTATCTCAGTACGGACCGATGATAAGTCTCAAGATTATCCCTATTGGAATGGCAAAAGTAAATTTCAAAACTGAGTTTGAAGATTGTGGCATCAACCAAACACGACATAAAATATTTCTCGAAGTTGAAACGTATGCAAAAATCATAGTTCCTTTTAATACAGACACCATCAATATTCAAACCATAGTTCCCATAGCGGAAACCATTATTGTAGGGGAAGTACCTCAAAGCTACATATTCATACCGGAAAACGAAACTCCTAATATTATTCAACCACTTCGATAAATTCAAGAAAACATATAATGGGATTAATAGTCAATTTATCTCTTAATTGATTCTGTTATCTATATAAACATAATGTATAAGAATAATGTGTTATGATAATAAAGGGATAAAGGATTAATATAAATATAAGATTTAGAAGGAAAATATTAAACAAGAATGTTTAAGCAGGTGAAAAAATGAATAATTTATCAACGCAAATAGAACAACGTGCTGTATTGGTGGGAGTTCAAATGGGAGAGGATATTACCTATTCTATGGACGAGCTGTCTCAGCTTACAGAAGCGTCAGGCTGTGAAGTTATAGGCGAACTCATACAGAAGAAAGAAAAAATTGATTCGGCTTTTTATATTGGCAAAGGAAAGCTCGAGGAATTAAAGGATGTTTGTAATGATTTGGAATCGAGCATAGTTGTTTTCAATGACGAATTAACCGGAATTCAGCTTCGAAATATTGAACAATACCTGGAGATAAAAGTAATTGATAGGACCATATTAATACTTGATATTTTCTCTAAAAGAGCCGTGTCAAAAGAAGGAAAATTGCAAGTAGAATTAGCTCAACTCCAGTATCGAATTCCCAGACTCGTCGGACTCGGAAAATCTCTTTCACGCACCGGTGGAGGAATTGGAACAAGGGGACCTGGTGAAAAGAAACTTGAAACAGACAGACGCCACATTCTCAGGAGAATGACCGATATTAAAAAGGAACTGAAAGAAGTTAAGAAAATCAGAGCAACGCAAAGAAGCAAAAGAGAAAAATCAGAAATACCTATAGTCGCATTGGTGGGATATACTAATGCCGGAAAGTCTACAATAATGAACAGGTTTTTGCAGATTGCCCACAAGAAAGAAAAAAGTGTCTATGAAGAAGATATGCTGTTTGCGACACTTGATACATTTCAAAGGAAAATAAAACTTGAAACAAAAGAAGCCTTTATTTTAATAGATACTGTAGGTTTTGTAAGCAAACTACCTCATATGCTTATTGATGCTTTTAAGGCAACACTTGAAGAGGTGCTTTATGCGGATTTGCTTATTCATGTGGTAGATGCTTCGTATGAACATTTTCCTTTTCAAATGAATGTAACGGATAAAGTAATGAAGGAAATCAAAGCTGAAGATAGAAGAAGAATTACTCTTTTCAATAAGATAGATAAAATTAATTATGATAAAGGGATAATACCATCTGGAGAAGACATATTATATATTTCTGCTAAAAGCGGTGATGGAATGGACCGTCTTATTTCTAAAATTAGAGAAATTATTTTTTATGACAGGGTAGATGCTGTTTTGATGATACCGTTTAAAAACGGCGATATAGCATCGAATTTATGTCATAATACGATGGTAGATAAAATGGACTACACCGAAAAAGGCATATATATTGAAACAAAGTTGCTGAAATCTGATTATAACCGATATAAACAATTTATCGTTGAAAAGAGGAAAGAAAATGGGAAAAGAATATAAAACAGTAGAAAAATATGCAGAAGGGGAAATAGTGATTGAGAAATCAAGGTTTATAGGATATGTTCAGCCTGTTAAGAATGAAGATGAAGCAGAGGGTTTTGTTGCAATGATAAAAAACAAGCATAAAGAGGCGACTCACAATGTTCCTGTATATCTACTTGGTGAGGATTATAAAGTGCAGAGATACAGCGATGACGGGGAACCCAGTGGAACAGCAGGAATTCCTGTGTTGGAGATGTTAAAAAAGGAAGGCATAACTAATATTGCAGTTGTCATTACAAGGTATTTTGGCGGCATTAAACTTGGCACAGGGGGATTGGTTAGAGCATATACAAATACGGCAAAACTTGCATTAGATCATGCGGGAATAATAAAGAAGATTGAGCATCAATTGAATAAAGTCAATATTGACTATACATTTTTAGGGAAAGTCCAAAGTGAATTACTAAATAAAGGGTATATTATAAAAGATATTGATTTCTCCGATCGAGTTGATATATATGTCTATTCACAATGTGAAAAAACTTTAGATTTAAATAATATATTAGTTAATTTAACTAATGGGCAATGTCATATTGAGAACTTGGATATTGAGTATATTAGCTTTAAAAATGGGGAAAAAGTATGAGCTGATAAATTTAGATTAATGCCATATTACAGCTGGCTTACTCAAATTAATGGCGGGAAGTTTCTTGTTTGTTTTTATGAATAGAATCAAAATTAATGGGTAAATAAGAAACAAGAATGAAGATAGCAATAAGTAGGAGGAATTATTTTATGAATGAAAAATTAATGAGAGAAATGCTTTCAAAAAAGAAATGGGCTGTAATTGGAGCAACTCCAAACGAGGAAAAAACAGGTAACAGGATTGTAAAAAAACTATTGGAACATGGGTATGAAGTATATTGTGTCAATCCATACTATGAAAAAGTTGAAGGACTGACTTGCTATAAGGATGTTGAGAGCTTGCCTGTTACACCTGACTGTGTAGATTTTGTGGTTTCACCAAGAGTAACGGAAAAATCAATTAAAAACTTAGATTCAAGCAAGATAAAGTATCTTTGGTTGCAACCGGGTTCCTACGATGAAGAGACTGCAAAGGCTGCCGAAGATAAAGGATTTCATGTGGTACATGAAGGTGCTTGCGTAATGATGGCAGTTGATATGATAGGCGCGATATAGATTTGGATTCTTATTTTTTTTTATAAAAAAATTCAATTAGACCAACAGCAAAAAGAAATATTCCGAATAGTTTTTTTAGAATATCGGGGGAGATATATACAGCTAATAAAGAGCCGCCTATTGCCCCGATTATTCCAGATAAAATAATGGGGAGAGTCATTTTATACTCTATATTTTTATTCTTATGATGAATTATAAGTGCTGAAACTGCAGCCGGTATAAATACTACAAGATTAATGCCTTGGGATTGTTGTTGGGACAGTGGGGAAAAAAGGACAAGTGCGGGAATCAAGATGGTGCCTCCTCCAATTCCCATACCACTGATTATTCCCGAAAGCAATCCTATTATAAAATAAAGCATTAAAACACCATCCTTATGGCTGCGATAATCAGAACTATTCCAAAGAATTTTCTCAGCATTTTTGAGGAGATTTTATTTAAAACTTTAGCACCAATAATGCTTCCCAGAATACTACCCCCAGCCACCTTAAGGACCGGGACAATTTCTATATACCCATTTTTTATGTATATGAATGTACTAATAACAGATAAAGGAAAAATAATAAGGATTGCAGTAGCATGTGCTTTGTGTTCTTCTAGATTATGTATGAATTCTAAAGACGGAACAACTATAGTACCTCCTCCGGATCCAAAGAAGCCATTTAGAAACCCTGAGACAATGCCGGTAAGCAATTTTTTAAACATTTGACTGCCCTTTCAGTTAAGAAATGTTTGCTAAAATCATTCTAATTTTTATTATTTAACAAAATTCTAAGTTTATCCTCAAGATCTTTTTAATTTCTTTGAATAAAGAATAAAATTGTACGCACATTAATAATTGCATACAGTTTTTTTTTAATATATAATTGTTATACCAACGAATAGGGGGAATAAGATGACAATACTAACAAGTACATTTGCTTTTTTTGTTTCAATTATATGTGTAATTTATTTAGCACTTAAATTCAAGTATTTCAGGGATAATAAAGATAATATCCGGAAAAGGAGATTCAAGAATGTAGTAGATTTAACTTTTTCCGTTTCTATTCTTATTTTTTCGGTGATGCATGTTAATTCCTTTATTAATTCACTACAGAAAGGAATAGAACCGGAGTCTTATATCAGGTATATTGTTGTTTTAATAGTGGTATATTTTGTATGGGCATATGCCAATGTGAAAAAATTCAGAAAAGAACGCGAAAGCGTTGAAAACACAAGGAAGAAAAGATAATAGAACGCGATAAAAAAAATAAAAATTGCGTTGACAAGGGTAAATTCTTGTGTTAATATATAATTCGTGCTCACCCAAAAGGAAAGAAACAGTATTCCAGAGTAGCTCAATGGTGGAGCACCCGGCTGTTAACCGGTAGGCTGTGGGTTCGAGTCCCACCTCTGGAGCCATGTGGCCCTATGGTCAAGCGGTTAAGACACCGCCCTTTCACGGCGGTAACCCGGGTTC
>CAZKKX010000076.1:0-11494 GCA_964553505.1 uncultured Eubacteriales bacterium
TTATAATGGAGTCATATAAATACTGCAAGGATATTTTATAAAACATTATGTAATTTATATTAAATATATTAGTATAAATGAAAATATATGAAATAACATATTAATCAAACCCTTCAAGTAATTCAATTATACATATTTTATCTTTTGCCCACATAGTAAATATTTCAAACTTTTGAATATTGGAAAAATAAAAAGAAAATCTTGTAAACCTTATCTTGACAAGGCAATGAACTATGAGATAAAATGACTATATAGTCACATGACTTAAGAGTCATTATTGTATTTTTTATTTATGAAAGAGTTAAATGAATGGAAGTGATATTTTGAAATCCTTTTTCCTAAAAGCCGAAAATATATCCAAATACTATCAAATGGGGGAAGTTTCTGTTAAGGCACTGGAGAATGCCTCTTTTGAATTGACTGAGGGTGAATTTGCCGTAATACTTGGACCAAGCGGTTCGGGTAAAAGCACACTTTTAAATATAATTGGCGGAATGGATGTTCCAACTAAGGGGAAAGCCTATTTAAGAGAGGAAGAAATAACAGGTTTTTCCGAAAAAAAATTAACTGAGTATAGAAGAGATAAAGTAGGTTTTGTATTTCAATTTTATAATATTATGGCTAATCTTACGGCGAGAGAAAATGTTGAACTGGCAGTTGAAATTTGCAAAAATCCCTTGGATATTGATGATATTATGAAAGATGTAGGTCTTTTGGAAAGGAAGGATCACTTTCCCTCTCAGCTTAGTGGAGGAGAGCAACAGCGTGTTGCTATTGCACGAGCTATAGCAAAAAACCCTGAGATTCTGCTTTGTGATGAACCGACAGGTGCTTTGGATTATACGACAGGTGTTTCGATTTTAACCCTTTTGAGAAAAGTGAATAAAGATTTTGGAATAACAGTTGCGGTTATTACTCATAATTCTGCTATTGCAGAAATGGCAGATAAGGTTATAAAAATGAGAAGCGGTCGTATTGTAGATATCTGGAATAATGAGCAACCGGTAGATCCGGAAAGGATTGAGTGGTAATGAAAAAGTTAGACAAAAGACTGTGGGGCCTTATTAAAAGTACTAAAGGTCAATTTTTTGCCATTGCGGTGGTTGTAGCAGTAGGTCTGATGATTTTTGTATCCATGGGTTCCGCTGAAAAGAATCTCGAGAGTGCATTAAATGATTATTATGAGTTGACGAACTTTTCAGATTTATATGTTGAGGTTGTAAAAATTCCTGAAAAAAGAATTCCTTTGATTAGCTCCAAGTATGACTTTGCAGATGCGGAAGGTCGCATTGTATTTGACACACCAATGATAACGGATGACCAAAACGAAAGGGTTACAGTAAGGGTGACTTCCTTATCGGAAGAGGAAAAAATAAATAAGCTTTTTTATATAGAAGGAAATCCCATTAAAGACAAACATCATGATGTTGTTGTGATTCAGCAGTTTGCCGAAGCACGAGGCATACGGATAGGAGACGAGATACGGCTTCAGATTAATGGGCGGCAGTATAAAATGACGGTAAAAGGCATTGCGGCAAGCTCAGAATATATTTATTTGATAGAGAGTGCTCAAAATATGCTTCCAAATGAAAGCAAGTTTGGGGTTGTTTATGTATCTAAAGAATTTGCTCAAAAAAGTTTTGGGTTTTCCGGCAGTGCCAATGAGATAATAATAAAACTTAATGATAATCAAAATGCGGAGAGCATTAAAAACCTAATAGAAGATGATTTTAAAGATTTTGGGTTAAAACGCATCATAACTAAAGAAAACCAGTTGAGTAACAGAATGATTTCTGAAGAGCTCATTCAATTAAAAAATATTTCAAGCTCTATTCCGATTCTATTCCTGTCCATTGCGGGTATTGTTCTGATAATGATGATTTCCAGGATGGTAAAAAAAGACAGGATCAGTATCGGAGTCATGAAGGCGTTGGGATATGGCTCATGGCAGGTAATTTTGCACTATATGAAATACGCATTGAGTGCAGGGGCTGTTGGTGTCCTGTTAGGAACTTTGTTTGGGGCTGCTGTAGCCGGAGCTATGACTAAACTGTATATCGATTTTTTCAATCTTCCTTTGCTAAAAATTAATGTATATTCGAAGTATGTCATTTTGTCTTTTCTATTTACTGGAATTTTTTGTGGTATTTCAGGTATTTGGGGTGCCAAAGGAGTACTTAAAATAGTACCTGCAGAGTCTATGCGTCCGGAAGCGCCTAAAATGGGAAAAAGAATTTTGCTGGAAAGAATTAGATTCTTTTGGCATCATTTATCTTTTAGTTGGAAACTTATTATCAAGAATTCTTTCAGAAATAAGAAAAGAATGACATTTGTTCTTTTTGGTGTTGCGCTGACATGCAGCATTATGGTGGCAACCATTAGTCTTATATCAAATACCTTGAGCCTTTTTGATAAACACTTCAGCGAGTTTCAAAAAATGGATTACAACATCAATTTTAGCACACCTCTGAATGAAAAGGCGATAAAAGAAATTCCACATATTATTGAGACAGATCGTATGGAGCCTAAAATAGAATTTCCTTTTGAATTGAGTAATGGACTGAAGAAAGAAGTTGTAAATATTATTGGAATAAAAAAAGGTACGGAGTTTTATTCTTTTACGGGGTTAAACGGAGAAAACATAGAACTTTCAGGAAAAGGCATTCTCATTTCAGAAAATTTAGCAAATCTTCTTAAGATAGAAAAAGGTGAAACCATAAAAGCGCATAGCTTCATCCCGGGAAGAGAAGATGTTTATCTGACTGTGGAAAATATTATTAAGCAGGGATTAGGTATGAATGCCTATATGGAACTGGGTGTTATGGGAAATACACTTATGGAAAGTCAATTAATATCAGGTGCATACGTGGATTCCAGAGATCCCGACTTAATGAAAAAACTTATAAAAGCCGATAACATTTCCACTATCCAATCTTCACAGGATATGATAGATGTTTTCCAAGAGTTTATGGGATTAACGATCATGTCTATTGGATTCATCGTGGTTATGTCGGGGATTTTAGGATTCAGCATTGTATACAATGCGACTGTCATCAGCATAGGAGAAAGAGAGATGGAATTTTCTTCTATGAGGGTGCTGGGTTTTTCGAAGAATCAAATATTTAGTATGATTTTAAGAGAAAATATGGTTATATCCATATTCGGTATTTTGGCAGGCATTCCTATGGGAAAATATATGGGAACCGCTATGGGAAATATGTATAGTAATGAAATATATACCCTTGAGATTACAGCAGATATAAAGTCTTATATTATAGCATGCGGGTTTACTCTGCTGTTTATAATACTATCACAGTTAGCTACTTATAGAAAAATCAACAAACTTAATTTCTTGCAGGCACTGAAAAATAGAGTATCTTAGGAGGAGAAGCCATGAAAAAAAAGCTGATATTCATAATTGTAGTACTATTATTGATTGCAGCCGGAAGTTTGTACTTTAAAGAAGGAAAAGGAATAGAAGTTGATACTGCAATTGTGAAAAAAGGTAATATCTATTATTTTGTTGAGGAGGTGGGTACTGTCCAATCCCACAACCAAAGAGAAATCAGCATCAATGCTTCAGGAATCGTATCGGACTTGAAACATAAAATAGGGGATGAAGTTAAAAAAGGAGATATATTATTGACTTTGGACATGAATGCATCCGATCTTGAAATTAAGAGTCTTGAATCGAGGTTAAACGGATTGATACCATCATATGAAGAGGCTCTTCGCAATGTACAAAACAACGAGACACTTTATCAGCAAGGGGCAATTAGTTATGAAGCGTATCAAGAATCAACGATTATTGAGCAGCAGAAAAAGTCACAGATATCTGAAATCCAATATAACATTAAACAGCTTAAAGAAATTAAAGAAACCGGCTCTGTCGATTCACCCATTACTGGAATTATAACGGAAATATATGTTCAGGAAGGAGAAACCGTATTAAATGGAACTCCAATTTTAGAAGTAGCAGATTTAGAAGATTTATATATAAAGGTTGATTTATTGACCAATGAGGCAAATGATATTGCTGTTAATGCACCTGTATCTATTTCAAGTGAGGATTTAGATTTGTCAATAGAAGATGCCGGGAAAGTAATAAAAATCCATCCAAAAGCACATACAAAATTGTCGGATCTTGGCATAGAGCAAAAAAGGGTGACTGTGGAAATCCAAGTCAATGATATTACTCACTTGAAATTAGGTTATGATATAGATGTTGCAATACTATCACAATCAAAGGAAAATGTGCTAATCATCCCCGAAACGGCTATTTTTGAAATAGGAAAGGAAGAGTATGTTTTTGTAGCCGAAAATGGAAAAGCCGCTTTAAGAAAGATAGAGACGGGTTTGAAAAGTAAGGACAATATAGAAGTAATCAATGGGATATCGGAAAATGACAAGGTCATATTATCGCCAAGCGATCAAGTGGAAGAAGGAAGCCAAATTGTAATAAATAAAAATGTATCTGAAGAGTGATTATTTTTTCTCCAGAAACATAAGCATGGCTTCCCATTCTTCATAAAGGGTTTCTATTCTTTTACTCAGTTTTATAGATTCAGTATTCAAAGAGCGGCTTTTTTCCATATTGGAGTAGACTTCTTCTTTGCACATTTCGTGTTGAATATTTTTTAATCGTTGTTCTGCGATAGATATTTTCGTTTCGATAGCCTGCAAAGCTTGCTTATTCTTTTTTTCTTCAAAGAGGCGGGCTTTTTCTTTTCTTTGTGCTTCCTTTTTTTTCGTTTTTGATATTTCAACCGGCTTTTCAGGTGCCATTTCCTCCTCTAATTGGTCCTTCTTTTCAATATAGTCATCATAATTTCCCAGATAGGTCTGAATTCCTGTATTAGTTAACTCAAATATTCTATCCGGAATGCGATTCAGGAAAAATCTATCATGGGATACTATTAATAAAGTGCCCTCATAATTCAACAATGCTCTTTCAAAGACTTCTTTGGATTCAATATCAAGATGGTTGGTAGGTTCATCCATAATTAAGAAATTTGAATCGGAAAGCATGAGTTTGAGCAATGACAGTCGCGCTTTCTCTCCGCCGCTCAAGACGGAAATTTCTTTAAAAGGATCGTCTCCTTTAAATAGGAAGGAACCCAAAATATTTCGTATATCAGTCTCGGTATAATTTCTATGCAGGTTATGGATTTCTTCTATAATAGTATTATAAGGGTTTAATAGTTTCTGTTCTTGATCAAAAAACCCCATTCGAACGTTATGACCGACTTTTATATTTCCCTGATCCGGGTTAATTTTTGATAATACTATTTTAAGAAGCGTTGTTTTTCCTACGCCGTTATGTCCAATCATGCAGATTTTTTCTCCGCTTTTAATATCAAAATCTATGTTAGTGAATAACGGCTTGTCTTGATAACATTTAGATAAATTTTGAGCAAACAATACATCTTTGCCGCTTTTATGAACAGGCTTAAAAAAAATATTCATTTTATCCTTAAAGTTAACAGGTTTTTCGAAGAGATCCAGATGGCTAAGTTGCTTTTCACGGGATCGGGCTCTCTTAGCCAGCTTTTCAGTCCCATGCTGTTTAAACTTACTGATTATTTCTTCTTGCCTCTTAATTTCTTTTTGTTGTTTTTCATATACCCTTGCTTGCTGCAGCCTCATTTCCTCTTTCTTTTTTAAATAAGCAGAGTAATTACCTTCAAAAATAGAAAGGGTCTGATTTTCTAATTCAAAAATACGATTTGTGATTTGGTCCAGAAAATATCGATCATGAGAGATTACTAAAATAGTACCTTTGTAAGTCTTAATGTATTGTTCCAACCATTGGAGGGATTCCATATCCAGATGGTTGGTAGGCTCATCAAGTAAAAGCAGTTGCGGATTTAAAAGTAGAATTTTTGCCAGTGAAAGCCTTGTCTTTTCGCCTCCGCTTAGGCTTGATACTTTTTGATCAAAATAATCTGAAGTAAACCCTAAGCCATTTAGGACTCCTTTCACTTCGCTGATGTAACCATAACCATTTTTTTCTTTAAAAATTTCCATTTTTGCAGCATATATTTTTAACAGTTTATCTGGATTTTCATTTTTTGATGAGATATCCGAAATATTCTTTTCCAGTTGTCTAAGCTCTTTTTCCAGAGCGATTACCTGAGAAAAAACCGAAAGCATTTCCCGATAGACGCTTTGATTTGAATCAAACAGATTAATCTGCTCCAGATAACCAATGGATATATTACTGGAAATAAATAGCTTGCCACTATCATAAGGCATATTTTGAGTAAGCACTTTAAGCAAAGTGGTCTTACCGGCACCATTGACTCCAACCAGACCAATTCTATCGTTTTCATCTATATTAAAGGAAACATTGTTCAATATTGTTTCGATACCAAAAGTTTTAGTTATATTGCTTGCAGATACTACAACCATTTTGCTCACCTGTTTCTGAAGAATTATACATATGTTATTGTATCAAAGTCATAATATCAATAAAAGTTTTTATTTTATTATTTTATCTCAAGGCTAAGAATTATTGGCAAAGGTCTCATTGAATAATTTATTTTTTGATTATAATATAGGTATAATTACAATTGTAGAAAAAATAAAAGCCCGTTATTTAAAGTGGTTTATTGTATTAAACAATATTTTTATCTGCTGATATTAACTCGATATTCTTGAACGTTATGGTATTACGTGGTATAATTAATTCCTAAAAATGAGAATTAAAAAGGAGAAGACACATGAATCATAAACTGCCTAATAAAATTTCAAATGCAGTTATTCGAAGGCTTCCAAAATACAGAAGGTATTTGGAGGATTTATTGAATAAAAAAATATACAGAATTTCATCAAAGGATTTAAGTGAATTAATCGGATTTACAGCATCTCAGATACGTCAGGATTTGAATAATTTCGGAGGATTTGGGCAACAAGGGTATGGTTATAATATAAAAGAGCTCTATGATGAGATTGGAAAGATACTTGGAATTGACAAAGCCTATATTGTAGTTATAGTAGGTACGGGTAATCTCGGACAGGCCATTGCCAATTATACTCATTTTTATAGGACAGGCTTCATTGTGAATGCAATGTTTGACGTAAATCCAAAACTTATAGGTCTAAGAATCAATGGGGTGGAGGTAATGGATGCAGAATATCTTAAGGAATATTTGAAAGAGAATTCAATTGATATTGGGATTATCTGTACAAATAAGGAGAGTGCACAAGAAGCGGCTACAAAGCTTTGCGAAGGCGGTGTAAAAGGAATATGGAATTTTGCGCCTGTTGATATAGAGGTGGATGAAGAGATTATTTTAGAGAATGTACATTTGAGTGATAGCCTACATACTTTGGCTTATTTCATTAATCACCCTCAGGATTATTAATAGATTCAATCCATTGATTTGCGATTAAGCGTAGCTTAAGTCTTAGCAAACTATCATAATCTTTCTTCCAATGGGGAATACTATAGTAAGGTGAATTAGTCAGGAAAGGAGCTTATAAATGAAAGGATATGTAGATAAGGATACATGCATAGGCTGTGGTATTTGTCCCGATATATGCCCGGAGGTATTTAAAATGGATGATGATGGGAAAGCGGTTGCTACCAAAGAAGAGATTGCAGAGGATATTATAGACAATGCTTTAGATGCGGAATCCCAGTGTCCTGTAGATGCAATACAGGTGAAAGAGAGTTAAGAATTAAGAATATATAATTAGGAATTAAGGAGGATTTTGCTTGAGCAAAATCTTCTTTTTGGTATAATCCTTTTTATGATAGAATAAGGGGGGAGTTTATCTTATTAAACAGCTATAGGACTTTCACCATAGCTTTAGCGTAAGAGTAAAGCAACAGCGCCACAATTGTGCTGGAATCACTTTACGGCAGGAGAGAGCTTCTTAATTTGATGCTATTAGTTATACAAGGTAAATCCCCAACCAGAATATAAAAGGAGTCGTGTATGGATGTATTAACCAAAGTAAAAAAAAGCATATCTGACTTGCCATTTATTCTTAAAATATTTGAATTTGAAGAAGGTTCAACAAAAACATCAGAAATGGCGGCGGAGCAACTTGGCGTAGAAGCAGCACAGATAGCAAAATCTATGCTGTTTATATGCGGAGACAAGCCTATTCTTGTAGTAACATGTGGGGATATGAAAGTCAAACAAGGTAGATTGAAAAGAATAGCAGGTGTAAAACCGAGATTTGCTTCCTATGATGAGTGTAAAAAAATAACAGGATACGAGCCTGGAGGCATGTGCCCTTTTGCACTAAAAAAGGAAATAGAAGTACTTTTAGATAAAAGCATCGAAAGATTTGATAAGGTGTATGCTGCAGCAGGTACTGCCAATACGGCAGTACCGTTGGATATTGAACAGCTTTCCTATATAACAAAAGGAAAAATTGTTGAGGTTTGTGAACCCAAGATGGGACAAGTCAATGAGTAAAGTTGCCATTGTCAAATGCCAAACCTATGAGATTGAAGAGGTTCAAAATGCAATAAAAAGGGGTATTATGCTTCTTGGAGGCATAAAAAGCCTTATACCTGAGATAGAAAGAGTATTATTAAAGCCGAACCTGCTGGCTTCATCCAATCCGGATAAAGCTGTGACAACACATCCTGTTGTATTCGAAGGAGTCATCAGACTTTTTCAGGAAAACGGATATATATTATCCTATGGCGATTCGCCTGGATTTGAAAACCCTGAAAAAGTTGCAGTTAAATGTGGTTTGAAGGCTGTTTCCGACCGATATGGTATTAAATTTGGAGACTTTACCGGAGGACAAACAGTTACCTATGAAGAAGGAACCATTACAAAACAATTCGAGATTGCAAAAGCTGTTTTAGAGTCAGAAGCAATTATCAGTTTATGTAAAATGAAGACACATCAACTTACCAGAATTACCGGTGCCGTAAAAAATCAATTAGGATGTGTTTATGGACTTCATAAATCATCAGCCCATGCAAAATTTCCCGATGCAATAAGTTTTTCGAAAATGCTGGTGGATTTGAATAAATTGCTGAAGCCCAAATTATTTATTATGGATGGTATTGTTGCAATGGAAGGAAATGGTCCTCGCTCAGGGAACCCGGTCAAAATGGATGTGCTGCTTTTTTCTGATGACCCAGTAGCACTGGATTCAGTTTTTTGCAGACTTATTGATCTTGACCCTGAATACATTCCTTCAATTATGTTTGGAGAAGAATTAGAATTAGGTAAATGGCGTGATCATGATATAGAAATATTGGGAGATAAAATACAGGACTTGAAAAATGACACCTTCAATGTAATCAGAAAACCTGTTATATCCGAAAATTTTGGATTTGCAGCTTATTTCAGAAATATTGTATTAAGGAAGCCTGTTATAGACAGTAAAAAATGTATTCGATGCGGTATTTGTGTAGATGCCTGCCAGGTAGAAGGAAAGGCTTTGAATTTCAGATATGCGAATAAAAGCCAACCTCCTGAATACTACTATAAAAAATGTATTCGGTGTTATTGTTGTCAGGAAATGTGTCCGCAAAAAGCAATTGATGTAAAAACACCTTTATTGGGAAGAATGTTTCTATACAGATAACAGACAATAAGCCATGTACTATAAACCATAATCCAGAACCTAACTAAAAATGTAAAGGGGAGATCCTTTAATGAAAAAGTATGATGTTATTATAGTTGGAGCCGGTGCCAGCGGCGTATTTATGTCGTATGAAATGACCAAAATAAAAAATAATGCAAAAGTATTGATGATTGAAAAAGGAAATGAACTTTCTGAAAGGATATGTCCAATTGACGGGAAAAAAGTAAAAGAATGCATATCATGTCAGACATGTAATATTATGAATGGCTATGGTGGCGCCGGTACACTTTCGGATGGGAAATATAATATCACAACACATTTTGGAGGAGACCTTCATAGATATGTTGGGGATGAAAAGGCAAATGAACTCATGTATTATGTGGATGAAGTTTTATGTAATATGGGAGGAAGTGATGCAAAACTTTACTCTACAACGAATTCAGATCTTAAAACGGCTGCATTAAGGTACGATCTTCACCTACTGGACGCAAAAGTGAGACATCTTGGAACTGATCGTAATATGAAAATTCTTTCAAGAATTTACGACTATATTAAAGATAGAATCGATATGGTATTCAACGAAGAAGTAAAGGATATTCAAAATGTGGATAAGGGATTTACCGTAACAACAAGAAATGATACCTACTACTGTGAGGATTTGGTTCTGGCCACGGGAAGATCAGGATCCAAGTGGATTTCGCAGATGTGTGATAAATTTGGTATTGCGACGGAGAGGAACAGAGTGGATATTGGTGTCAGAATAGAGCTTCCTGCCGCAATATTTGAGCATATTACAAGTGAAGTTTACGAAAGTAAAATCGTCTATAAAACTGAAAAGTATAATGATTTGGTAAGAACTTTCTGCATGAATCCATATGGAGAGGTGGTAACAGAAAATACCAACGGAATTATAACCGTTAACGGACATAGTTATTCTGATCCAAAACTTCGTACGGAAAATACTAATTTTGCACTATTGGTTTCTAACAAATTTACAGAGCCTTTTAAAGACAGTAATGAATATGGTGAATCTATTGCAAAGCTTAGTAATATGTTGGGCGGCGGCGTGCTCCTTCAAAGATTCGGAGACTTGGTCAAAGGCAGAAGAAGCAGTGAACGGAGGATGGAAAAATGTTTTACACGACCGACTCTAAGAGCAGTGCCCGGAGATTTAAGCCTTGTTATTCCCAAAAGGCAATTGGACAATATCATAGAAATGATTTATGCGCTGGATAAAATTGCTCCAGGAACGGCAAATGAAGATACTTTACTTTACGGTGTTGAAGTCAAATTTTACAACTCAAAAGTTGAAGTCAATGATTTCCTTGAAACAAGCATGAAGGGTCTTTACGTTTTAGGAGATGGTTCCGGAGTGACCCATTCACTCTCACAGGCTTCCGCAAGCGGAATTCATGTGGCAAGGCTGTTGGCAGAAAAATACCAATGACCTAAGATACAAAAAAAGTAGGGACAGCCCTTGCGGCTGTCCGAGCCGATACTAACCCTTAACCTCTAACCTCTATCACTAACCACCAGCACCTAAATATTAACATTGACAATTTATTTGAAAAAGCTTAAAATTCTTATGTAACTAAAATATGCGGATGTGGCGGAACTGGCAGACGCGCATGGTTCAGGTCCATGTGAAGATTACTTCATGGGGGTTCGAGTCCCTTCATCCGCACCAAATAAAAAGCCATTGGTAAGTCCAATGGCTATTTAATTTTGATAAAGAGGGACTCGAACCCGAGAGGGCGCTAAGCGTCAAGAAAAAGTGCTAAATGCACTTTTTTAGATTAGCGTAGGAGACCGGTACCGGACCGAAGGGAGGGTGGTCGACGTTGATAGTATGCAAGCGAAGCGAAGCAGACGGAAAGTCCCTTCATCCGCACCAAATAAAAAGCCATTGGTAAGTCCAATGGCTATTTAA
>CAZKKX010000077.1:0-11383 GCA_964553505.1 uncultured Eubacteriales bacterium
TAAGTCTTTTTTATAAACAAATCAAGTAATGCCAACTCATCTTCTGTTAATCCTACCTTGATCCTTCCATTCAGGATAGCGATGGTAGCAGGGACAGCATATTCATTACGGATGGTTTCTTCAGATTTTTTTGCACTAATAATATTTTCGGGATAAGACATGCCATGAGATATAATGGTAGATTCCAATGCTACAATGGGTCTGTTTTCATTTAATGCTGTCTCTATCTCAGGGTGTATATCTATATAGTTATGAATCATTAAAACATCTCCTTAATAATTTTATTTATGCTTTCTTCACTCATATTGGGATTGACTGTGCTTTCGTGGGAAAGAGCCAAAATAGAGGCAGACACTGAGAATTTAGCAATGTCATCAATATGGTGTTCAAACATACTGCCATAAATAATGCCGGCCATAAAAGCATCTCCAGCTCCTGTGGCATTTGTCACATGAATTATAGGAGGTTTTAATAGTTTGCTGTAATTGCCTTCTCGTAAGAATACACCATTTTTTCCAAGAGTAATAAATACACGCTTAACACCCTGCTGAATAAAATATTTTGAAACTTTGTAAAGTTCATCTTCGGTTTTACCCGACATATCAGATAAAAATTCTGCTTCCATCCGGTTTAGTTTTATAGTATGAAACTTACCTATGATATCCTTTACTTTTCGCGATTTTTTTATCGAAACCGGGTCAAGAAATATCTTATTATCCTTAAAATTCATCAATACGTATTCTATCACTTCCCGTGATAGTCCTGCGTCAAGAACAATGATTTTGGAATTTTTTATAATATGGGATTTTGATTTAATAAACTCCGGCGTCATCCTGTCTAAAACACTCATATCGGATAAGGCCAAAGCCATATCGCCATTATCGTCAATGATAGCAAGGTATATGGAAGCATTCATATCCGGTAATATTAAAGAATCTTCCATGTCGATACCCAGCAAAGTACATTCTTCTATCAGTTTTTTACTGTTGGAGTCTCCGCCTGTTGCGGTGATCAATTTGGTGTCGATATTCAATTTGGTGAGATTTTCTGAGATATTGCGACCTACACCGCCTAAGCAAATTTTTACGGTTCCGGGATTAGAATCATTCAGAATAAGTTTCTCTTCAGTAAAACCATGAATATCCAGATTAGCAGCGCCAATAACTGTTACATAATCCTCTTCATTCATGACGTATCCTCTTCCCTTTATATAACCTTTTTTGCTGAGGTTTGTAATATGTACGCCAACAGATGAACGGGTTATATTCAATTGTTCGGCAATTTCTTTTTGAGAGATCAGAGGATTTTTCCTAATCAAGTTCAATACTTGTTTTTCCCGACCGGTCATGGGAGAACCTCCTAAACATTTAATAATAACATAAGCTTTTATTTACATATTATCACATTTTCGCATATTTTCAAAGAATTATTTTATATTTTTATATATTCAGTTGATGCTCATTATTGAAAAAAGTTTTATATCCCATCTGAACAAATAAAATAACAGATAAAGCAACGCTTCCCAATATGCCCAGCATAATTGCAATCTGATATTCGATAGCGGTAATAGGAGAAATTCCTGAAAGAATTTGCCCCGTCATCATTCCCGGTAAGAACACAATACCCATTCCTACCATTGAATTTATTGTAGGAAGGATTGCCGAATCAAAGGCATTATTTACAATCTCTCGGGAAGCATTCTTAGGCGAAGCACCTAACATAAGTGCAGATTCAATTAAATGTCTGTTATCTGTAATTCCGTCTACAAGTCTTGATACGCCCAAGGAAATGCCGGTCATTGAATTTCCAATGAACATACCCGCAATGGGAATAAAATATCTGGGGTCATACCAAGGCGATATGTGAATTACTACAAAAATGAAAAATAAAAGACTTGATGTTGTGCCGGTTAACATTGCAATAGCAATAATTTTTTTAAGCTTTAAAGAAAGAGTCAACTTCACACGCTTATATATATTATATACTGCAAAGACTTCCATAATTACGATGACAAGAACTGTAATAACAGGGTTGCTATTTTCAAAAAGATACATAAGAATATAGCCGGTTAATACTAACTGCAAAGTCATCCTTATGGATGCTATAATGATTTCCTTTTCTCTTGGAATACCTCGCAGTTTTACAATGAGTAAAAGCAGAACAATGAAAATATAGGCAGAAGCAAGCTGCCATATTTGCAGACTAATTATTTTATCCATTCGATTCTCCTTTCGGCTTAATAAACTTTCCATTATTGATCTCAATAATATAATCGGCATAGGTTTTAGCTATATTTTTTGAATGAGTAACCATAATCAGTGTTTTATGATTTTGTTTTGAATAATCTGCTAATTGTTGAATAATAGTCTTTTCTGTCTTCTCATCTAAAGCAGAAGAAGGTTCATCAAGTAGAAAAACGGTTGGATTCATTAAAATGACGCGACCAAGTGCCAGCCTTTGTTTCTCACCACCGGATAGCTTATTGGCATTTTCTTTGAGAGGTTTATTCAGATGTACTATTTCAAGAATATTTAAAAGCTGTTTCTGATCAACTAACGGTTTTTCAGAAAACTTTAATCCCATCAATAAATTGTCTTCGACAGTGCCGGAGAAAATGGCAGGTGTCTGGGGTAGCATAACCACTTCTCTTCTCAGGGAGATGGAGTCTATTTGACTGATGGGATTATTATTATAATATATTTCTCCTTCAGTATAGCTGTTCATTTTATTAAGGAGTCTTAGCAAAGTTGTTTTCCCACTGCCGCTTTCACCGACGATACAAGTGATTTTGCGAGAGGGAATGTGCAATTGCGTTATATCAAGAATATCCTGATACTTAACGTTTTCTAATTGGAACATATTTTTCTTTTCTCCTTATTCATATTTATACTTTATTTATCATTGTCTTCGATTTCTAAAAAAAGTTCAAAAGCTTTCCTTTTAGCATCTTCAAGTATTTCTATTCCTATGTCTGTTACTCTGTAATACTTTCTTATTTTACCTTCTACTATTTGCTCTTCTTTCTTTAAAAGTCCCTTTGCCTTCATATTGTGAAGTATAGGATAGAGAGTGCCGGGGCTCATTTCATAACCATGTGAACGAAGCTCTTTAATCATCCATGTACCAAAGACCGGTTCCTTTTTTGCGTGATGCAGGATGTGTATCTGAATGAAACCGAGAAATAGCTTTCTAATAATTTGATCTTTCATAAAAGTCACCTCGCTAATATCGTAAATTGATATCGGAATACGATATCAATATATCAAACTATATCACTATAGTCAATCCGGTGCAGAGGAATTTTCTTTAATGGGTTTGCTCCTACAAATACTTTAGGGGGCTACTCCTGGGGCAATACCGGAAACGATTATTATAAGATTGCACTACCCAATTCTTTTTTTATACAGTATAATATTTTTTAAGGTCTATTTTATATAATTTCTAAAAGAAGGGTCACAACAAATTTTAGGTGATTTTTAGGATGGGTATAATGCCATCTTAATTTTTATTGTAAGGAAGTAATAAAGATGTTTGCTATTTTCATTAAAATTTTAAGTATATTCAGTATTGTTCTTATTGGATTTGTTGCAAATAAATTGAACTGGCTTCCCTATGAGTCCGGTAAGCATATATCAAAAATTCTTTTGAACATTTCAACGCCTTGTTTGATTTGGTATTCTATGAGTGATCAAAAAATGAGCGCAGATACTTTTCACCCAATGATTGAAGTTTTGATATGGACGTTTATTGTTTTAGCAGCCTGCAGTATTATTTCAATACCCATTGTTAAGGCTATGCAAGTGCCAAAAGAGGACAGAGGTATTTACCGGCTGTTGATTATTTGTACCAATAGCGGGTTTATTGGTTTTCCTCTTGCATATGCTGTTTTTGGGAATGAAGGATTATTCTTGATGATTATTGCAAATGCGGGATTTGGTATTTTTGTTTTTTCAGCAGGGGTTTTCTTGCTTTTGTATGAATCTGATCGCAATACGAAATCATTTAAAGTTTTAGTAAAGTCCATAATATCCGTTCCTATGATAGCTGCTGTTTCCGGGCTGGCAATATTTTTATTCAATGTGACATTTCCGGAACCTGTCGAATATATGCTTTCTACTGTGGGGGGTATGACGACGCCTTTATCGATGCTACTTATCGGAATACAATTACCAGGTATTAAAATAAGACAAATGATAAAGGACATTCCATTGCTGTTGAGCGCAGTGATGAGGGTCGCGTTGGTTCCAGCTGCAATATTTGTTGTGCTGATAAATTTCCATCTGACTCCTCTGGTTTTGTGTATTGTTGTATTTTTAATGGCGATGCCTTCTGCTGCAATAGTGGTAATTTTGTCTGAAGAATATAATCTAAATACCCGCCTTGCATCACAAGGGGTTTTGCTGACCACATTTTTTTCTCTGGGAACGATACCCGTTACTTCCATGTTGCTGACAGTCTATTTGATGGGATAAATGTGTTAAACTATAAACGCATAGCCCGTTGATAATTTGTTTTTATAATGGAACAGGATTTAACAAATGCGTGTTTTTCTTCATTTGTTAAAGCAAGCTCAATAATTTTATGGACGCCATTCTTCCCTATGATTGCCGGTACACTTGCGTAAACATGATTTTGACCGTACTGACCTTCCAACAAAACAGAAACAGGAAGTATTTTGTTTTCATTGTGAAGAATCGCTTTGACCAGTTCTGTCAAGGCTACGCCAATACCAAATTCGGTAAATTCTTTTCTTTTTAGGATTAGCCCACCTTCTGCCTTTGCCTGAACGGCTATGTCTGCAAAATTCAGGCCTGTACACTCTTCGGGATTTTGACGCAACCATTCTGTCAAGAGTTCCCCTCCGATAGAGGCAGCAGACCAGCAAACCATTTGGGAGTTACCATGTTCTCCCATGACATAAGCACATATGGATTTCGAGTCTACTTTCAAATTATGCGACAAAATTTTCTTTAACCGGGCAGAATCCAGCATGGTACTGGTGGAAATAACCCTTGATGCAGGTAAATCGGTTTTAGCCTGTAAATAGCAAGTCATAACATCTGCCGGGTTGGAAAGGTTGATAATAATGCCTTCAAATTTTATAGTTAAAAGTTGGGGTATAATAGTCTTGAATATTTCAACAGTATCGTCCATAATGTCAAGTCTGGTTTGTTTTTCTTGTCTTGGCGCACCTGCACTTATGACAATGATATCCGTATTTACGCAATCCTCGATCTGTCCTACTGATATTTCAACACGATGTGGCAAATAAGCAACGGCGTCTTCTAAATCCGCAGCGTGACCGGAAACTTTTGCTTCATCAATATCCACCAGTATGAGTTCATCACAGATTCCTTGTGTAATCAGGCTGTATGCGCAGTGTGAGCCTACATGACCTACACCGATAATGGCGATTTTTCTTGTTTTGATCAAATCAATAATTCCTCCTTTTAATCATATTGCAGCAGCATACGATCGCTGTTCAGATTTTTTTTTGTATTTTGGGAGAAACGCTCCAATAGATTTGAAACCGTAAGCTTTGAATGTTCCTCTCCCTTGATATCAACTGCTATTTTCCCTTCATCCATCATCAATAGCCGGCTTCCGGTTTTTATGGCCGTAGTAAGGTTATGAGTAATCATCATAGTTGTGATATGTTCACTGCTTACGATGCTTTGGGTTAGTTCTGTAATCTTTTCTGCAGTGATTGGGTCCAGCGCAGCAGTATGTTCATCTAAAAGGAGAAGTTTGGGTTTCACCAAGGTTGCCATGGTAAGAGTTACTGCTTGACGCTGACCGCCTGATAAGAGACCAATTTTTGTATTCATTCTGTTTTCAAGTCCCATATCCAGGAAGGATATGCGTTCCCGAAGAAATGCTTTGTCTTTTTTTGTTATACCTCTCAACAAATGGCTTTTTTTGCTTCTCATATACGCGATGGATAGATTTTCTTCCACTGTTAGATTAGGAGCTGTTCCTTTTGAAGGGTCTTGAAAGATCCTGCCAATCCAAACTGCGCGCTTATGTTCTGATAAAAAGGTAATATCCTGATGGTCCAAAATGATTTTGCCGGAATCAGGAAGGATGGACCCGGCAATCAAGTTAAAAAGTGTTGATTTTCCTGCACCATTACTTCCAATCACGGAGATGAATTCACCTTTCTCAAGAGATAAAGAAAAATCCTTTAAAATGATACGCCGGTCAGGGCTATTGGGGTAGAAGGTTTTGCATATATGATTCATGGTTAACATAATGATGCTTCCTTTTTCTGTAGTTTTTTTAGTTTATATTTCTTTTTTACTGTAGGCATTGCAATTGCAACCGCAACAACTAAAGCCGAGATTAACTTTAAATAGGAAGGCGCCAGGTTTGTGGTTAGAATAAGTGCAATCAACAAGCGATAGAGAACAGCACCGAAAATAACCGATAGAAGCCCTCGAGTTATGGTTTTATTCTTTATTATGGCATCTCCAATAATAAGTGAAGCCAACCCGATGACGATAAGGCCTGTTCCCATATTGATATCTGCGGACTGCTGCATTTGTGCAACCAATGCACCGGATAGGGCGATAGTGGCATTGGAAATAGCAAAAGCAACCATCTTAGCGCTATCCGTATCAATAGATGAAGCACGTACCATATCTTCGTTATCTCCGGTGGCACGAATGGAAAGACCAAGCTGGGTCTTAAAAAATAAATAGTACAATACAAATATGAGAATTACGATAAACATCAGCAATTCCAACTTATAAAAAATATTTCCAAATATGACCGTTGACAGAGTAAAAACAGTTTCATTGTTAAGAAGGGGCATATTTGCTCTGCCTCCCATAACCAGAAGATTTATGGTGTAAAGCCCCGTCATAGTCAGAATGCCTGACAGTATGGGGGCTATGCCGCATTTCGTCTGTAATACCGCTGTAATAATACCGGCGATGGCACCTGCTGTAATTCCTGCCGCAATACCCGCAACGGGATGCCCGGCGGCAGTGAATACGGCAGATACCGCAGCACCCAGTACAAAGCTTCCGTCTGCAGTCAAATCAGGAATGTTCAATATTCTGAATGAAATGAAGATGCCAAAGGCAGGGAGGGAATAAACCAACCCCAGCTCAACAGCACCTAAGAAGGCAATAAAACTCATAATAATTCCCCTTTATTCCAAAATGGTAAAGGTGTCCAGGAGTTCCTGCGGTATTTCAATACCTATTTCACCGGCGGTTGTTTTATTGATAATCTTTGCATATTCATTAACGACTTCTACATGGTTATCAGATATGGCTTCTCCATGGACAATGATTCGTATTACCATTTGTGCAACTTGTTTTCCCAGTATGGTGTAGTCGATACCAACACTGGCAAATCCGCCATCTGCAACCATGGAATCAGCTCCTACATAGACAGGCAGTTTTGCTCGGATACCTTCTCCGGCTAATACAGGCATGGCACTTGCGACCATATTGTCATTAGGAGAAAAGATTGCATCTACATTGCCCGCAAGAGATTGAGCAGCCTGTTGAAGTTCGCCGGTATTGGTGATTATTGATTCTTTATACTCAAAACCATTTGCATCGCAATAATCCTTTGCGCGTTCTATTGAGGATACGGCGTTGACTTCCCCTGTGTTATAGACAAAACCAAATGTTTTCACATCAGGCGTCAGAGTTTGAGCAAGCTTAAAAGTTTCATCAATGGCAATGGCGTTTGTGACACCGGTAATATTACCGTCTGTTTTATCAAAGGAAGTTACCAGTCCGGCTTCTGCCGGATAACTGACGGCGGCAAAAACGATGGGAATATCTTTAGTTGCTGCGGCTGCTGCTTGGGCAGTAGGGGTTGCTATGGGAACAATGACATCTACACCATCACCGACAAATTGAGAAATAATAGTGGAAATATTTGAGGGATCTCCTTGAGCATTCTTAACGTTGATATCCATATCCATTCCCTGAGCTTTCAGTTCATCAATGATGGATTCCTGTATAGTGATGAGAGAAGGATGCTCCATAGGTAAAGCAATTCCGATCTTAAGTGTATCTCCGGAATTTTCCGCCGCCGGTTCTGAAGAGCCGGAACAACCGGTTGCTATTATAGCTGATAACAGTAGAACAGTGATAAACAATAGAGTTTTTTTCATAATCGATATCTCCTTTTATATAAATGATTTGCAGTGTTTGTCTGCTGTAGTTGGTGGAAACTAAAAAACCTGTCATTGGAAAAGGACAGGTTTTGCCTGCGGTACCACCTTAATTGATATAATAAAATTATATCCGCTTAAATAAGAAGTGCCAACACACCTCTTGCTCTGTAACGTGAGCTTACGTCAAAGACTACTAAGTCATATACTTTTCATCCAGCCCTCTGCGACCCATTTGCCGTACTGCGTTCTGCAGGCTCTCAGCTGCTCCTGCTCTCTGTGAGTGCACGTATCAGTTTTATTTTCGCATCATCGGTTTTATTGTATTATTTATTGTTGCTTATTTTAACACTGCTTCAAAGCATTGTCAATCAGAATTATAATAAAAGGATTAAAATCTTATTTGAAAAATTAAATTCCATAATCGATGCATGATGTGAAACTTACTTTTTCATTTAACCAAATAAAGGTATAGAGGATTTAATACTACACCTTGTACATGTTATGAAAAATTGCACATTTTTAAAACCATGAATGGTATAATATAGAAATATAATTAAGTTATTACCGACTTTTCTGGAGGCAAAAATATATGATTAAACCAGCAGCCCTTAAAAAAGGAGATAAAGTAGCCATTCTTTCGCCTACATCTTCTGCAGATGAACGCATGATAAAAAAAGCGGAGCAACGTATATGGGCAATGGGAATTGAACCGGTGAAGTTTCCCACATGCTATACCAGATATGGTTATTTGGCAGGGACAGATGAAAAAAGAGCTGAAGATATAAATAAAGCTTTTGATGATAAAAATATAAAAGGGATTATTTGTCTTAAAGGCGGGTATGGGTCTATGAGACTTCTTGATTTACTTGATTATGATATGATAAGGAAAAACCCAAAAATATTTCTTGGGTTCAGTGATATAACAGGGCTGCATGTGGCATTCAACAAAATATGCAGAATGATAACTTATCATGGCCCTATGGCAATGTCATCATTTGCAAACATAAAAGGGGCAAAGGTGAAATTTGAACCTTATACATATGAAAGCTTGAAGAAAAATCTGTTTTCCCATGAACCATTGGGCTTTGTGGAAAACCCCCCCGGAGAGGAACTAAGATGCCTTGTAGGCGGAAAAGCAGAGGGAGAGATAATCGGCGGTAATTTATCAATGATTTCAGCCACTCTGGGATCCTCTTATGAAGTGGATGTCAAAGATAAGATAATTTTTCTTGAAGAAGTCAGTGAACCGATATTTAAGATTGATAAAATGCTGACATCTTTATCTTTAGCAGGAAAATTCAAGGATTGTGCCGGTATTATATTAGGACCATTTTTCCATTTGCCTGCAGAGCAGATAAAAGATGGGGAGAAAATTGGTTTTGAATTACAGGAGATATTCAGAGATATTCTGTTACCTCATAAAAAACCGATAATAGCAAATTTCAGAGCAGGGCATTGCTTTCCCCAGTCTACCATCGCTTTTGGTACAAACGTTATGATGGATGCAGACTATAAAAAGATTATTTTTACTGAGAGCGGGAATATTTTATAGTTTTTGTATATTTGAGGTCTGCATTACTAAGTATAAGAAGCTGATTAAAACCAGCCTGTAGGGATATATAAAACAACCATAGAGAGAATAATTATAAAAGCAATGATTGCAAAAATTTTTCTAATAAGTTTTTGATTCATCATAAATTTATACCCTCTTTCTAATTTATAATACATCATTTTATCATAAATTATTGTTTTAAGTCAGGTTTTAGTATTATTTTTTCAAAATTATTGACATATGTAGTAGTAATATATAATTTAACTATAAATTGATTTCAAGATGATAGTTAAGTAAGGAAGATTTCACTGAGCGAAATCTTCCTTCTCATTTTCTTAATGGTAGGGTTTAAAGTTTTTCGACCATTATTTTGGATGCTTCCTCAGAGCGAAGAGCAATGACTGCTCCTCGGATTTCATACGCTGTCGGATCGCCGGAGGGGCTTTTAGTTAAAGATTCTACTATGGTATCTAAAACTAAGCCAAGATCCAGCATTCGTCTTCTCAGATTCCCTGTTGAAGTTAACTCTTTAACTTTTACTGCAGTTCCGCAAGGAACTAAATGTAAAGGGATAATACGATTATTCATTTAAATACCTCACAATCTATATTTAATATAAAAAAGTTAGTTTAGTGAAAAACTATTATATATGGCTAATATATGAATGATTTATTTAATGTGTTACTTCGAAAATAGTGTAAGTAGAAGCGGGCCTATGTAATTTTCTTAAAATTCCCTTAATTGTAATGAAAAATATATCGTAAATAATGTAATATATAATTGACATTAAGTCATATATATTATATAGTTAAAGTGCAATTAAGGTTAAGGTAAGGTAAGGTAAGGTAAGGTTAAGGAGTAAAGCAAGTATAGCAAGTAGATATAAGAAATTTCTTTCTACATAAGAAGCAGGTGTATGTGATGAAGAATATGAAATTTAAGCTATCAAGAATAGAAAAAGAACTTACTCAGGAACAATTGGCTGAAAAAGTTCACGTAACCAGGCAAACCATCAGTTTAATCGAGGCTGGAAAATATAATCCGTCTATAAAATTGTGCATAGCAATTTGTAAAACACTGGATAAAACTTTAAATGATATTTTCTGGGAGGAATAGGAATGAAAAAGATAGAAGATGAGAGAATTATAGCAGAAAAAAGAAAAATTAATTCAAATGCATTTGGGATATGCTTTATGGTACTGTGGGGGATTCTTTTATACAGACAATTTATATTGAATCAGGACATCATGCAGTATATGGACATTTTCTTGCTTGCAATAGGGCTTTCGATATATTTAACGGTCAACAGTGTCTTGAGAGGGTTGTATCTGACTTACAGAAGTAGAAAGGAAAAGAAAAGAGTCAATCTCATTGGAGCGACTGTTGGTTCAATGGTGTTCGCCATCATACAAATTTTTATATTAAAAATTGATTTTTCAAATCCTTCAGATATTATAAAAATAGGCATTTTGGTGATTATATTTTTTGTTGTTTGGATGATCAGCCAGAATATTCTGTTAAATATCAGCGAATCAAAAGCCAATAAGGATGTAGATGATTAGTATATTTTAAGGGCTTGACATGTGTCAAGCCCCATGGTTATTTATATTTATTCATGGTTTCTGCATTTAATCCCAGGGGGGGAGCTATGTCTTCAGGGACCAGGCATTCATACCCCCGGCCGTGGTATA
>CAZKKX010000078.1:0-11339 GCA_964553505.1 uncultured Eubacteriales bacterium
TTCTTCAAAGGAAATTTCATTATTTTTATCAGTCATTCTTCCTCTCCCTTCTTTATAGGGTTTTTACCATTTTGCATACCATCCATGTGATGTACTTTTACTATCCTACCGAGCAAATCACCATCCGTCAATACAATTGTCACGTCATCTCCAACATTGATCTCTTCAACAGACTTAACAAATCTGTGGTTTCTGTTAATAACAGCAGCATATCCTCTTTTGAGTATATGGTCCGGGTTCAATTCCTCGATAACCGACAACTGCTTATCGATTTTATTTCTATAGTAATCTATTTTTCCTCTTGATAATACATCTATCTCATTTTTATTTTGATTACAATATAATTTTAAGCTTTTAATCTGATGTTTCATTAATGAAGCAATTATTTCAAAATTATGCTTTTGAAACTTGTTTCGACATTCTTCAAAGGTTTGATGAATTACTCCCGTTAAATCTTTTTTTATTCTTTCAATATTTCTGTTTAGCTCAAATAGATTAGGCACCGCTATCTCGGCTGCTGCAGTTGGAGTAGCTGCACGAACATCTGCTGCAAAATCTGCAATAGAAAAATCTGTTTCATGACCTACCGCAGAAATGACAGGAATTTTGGATGCCTCAATGCTTCTTGCAACAACCTCTTCATTGAAAGACCAAAGCTCTTCCATAGAGCCTCCTCCTCGACCTAATATTATTATATCGATATGCGGATAATATTTGTTTACAAAAGTTAAGGTTTCAGAAATGTCTGTGCTTGCATAATCTCCTTGAACAATACAAGGAAACACATAGATATTCACATAATAATTCTTTTTTTTAATTGTCATTAGTATATCTTTAATTGCAGCACCTGATGAAGATGTAACGATTGCTACAGATTTGGGAAAAAAGGGCAGTTCTTTCTTTTTAGAAGCATCAAACAATCCCTCATTCTGTAGTTTCTCTTTTAGCTTTTCAAAAGCGATATGAAGATTTCCTTTTCCCTCTACAATAATATCCAGCACATTTAAAGAATAATTCCCATATTTTTCATATACGGAAATATAGCCTGATACGGTTATTTCCATTCCATTTTCAAGTTCATATTTAAGGTGTTTGCTGTTTTCAAAAGAAATAAAACAATTCAATTTACTGATAGAATCTTTTAGCGATAGATAAACATGTCCGTTTTCATGGTATTTTATATTTGAAACTTCGCCTTTAACAGAAATATTGGTTAAGACAGGGTCACTCTGCAGTATTCTTTTGATATAATTATTAACTTGTGATACGTTCAACGCCTTTAATTTCATATTTACACCACTTTCAGA
Organism: uncultured Eubacteriales bacterium; assembly: GCA_964553505.1. Lineage (GTDB taxonomy): Bacteria > Bacillota > Clostridia > Peptostreptococcales > JAAYPU01 > JAENZQ01. Next base: position 1,308 of record CAZKKX010000078.1, read on the forward strand.
GGTTAGAGGTTAAGGTTAGTGATTACTTTATCCATTCCTAAAGCAGCAATTCCTACTGCATTGTCCAATGCATATCGGGGCAAGCTAAAATGGACATGTATTTCCTCTTGATTGAAACTTTTTATAATATCTCTTTTTATGTACTCGCTGGAAGCAACGCCTCCTACCAATAGAACATTGGACGTCTCACAATCAAGTACAGCATTGATTATAACCTTTTTTAAAGCTTCCGACACTTTGTTAAACAATTCCGTTATAAGCATTGCTGTTTCGACTTTATTCTCTTCTATCAGTCTCAAACACTGAGTTTCAAGTCCTGACAGGTTAATATTTATTCCATCAACATGTATTTTTTTTAGAAAATCACTCTTATTATCGTGAGAGTTACAAGCCTCTTCATCTAAATACTTGCCACTTGGAAAGGGAAAGCCAATCCTAACACCAACCCGATCAATTAGTTGTCCAAAGGAAATATCTTTAGATCCACCAATCACTTCAATGTTATATCCGCAATCATGCACCTCAACAGATAATACTTCTGAAGTCCCCCCTGAAATATGCAACACAATAAATTTTGATACTTGACTCATTCCTCCTGACAGACATCCTGCTTTAATATGCCCTTCCTGATGAGAGAATTCGAAATGCATACTGTTTAATGCTGCGGCAAACGATTGAGAAAAAGCTTGTCCACATTTAAACACCGGCATATAAGAATGCTCTGCCGGCCTGGGGCGTGTACTTACAGCTATTCCTTCAATCAAGTTTGAGTCAATTTCAGAAAAAACCTGTTTCATCAAAACAGGAATATTTTCAATATGTTTAAATACTGCATCCGACTGCCTGAGGCCTCTTTGTCCGGAGACCACATCAAGTGTAATCCTTTTATCGATAATGCAGCTGTAATGATTATCTACTACTGCGACAGAAGTAGTATAATTACTGGTATCAATTCCAAGGGAATAAAATCTATTTGACCCTTTATAATCTTCTATTAAGTATTCTTTCAAAAGATAACTCCTCAGTAAAATTTTAAATATAAATGAATTTAATAGCCGAAGTTTATTGATTAGTGTTTAATATGTTATGTATCCACTCCCGGGCTTTAATAGCCATTTCCTTACACGACAAATCACTGGTGTCCAGTACTGTCATGTTATCACTCTTGCTGCCTAATTGATGCAGGTATGTATTATACAATTGCTGCTTATTTATAAAAGTATCAGAATAACACCTACGGTATTTGGGCCTTTTTTTCAGCCTTCTTTTCAATTCATCATTGTCACTATAAAGAATTAAGTAGTGTATATCAGAGAAATATCTAAATTCAGTGCAGTTTTCATATTGCGGTGGGGATGCGGCTCCGCACAACACTACGGGGCGTCCTCCCTGACTGATATTTTTCGCTGCTCTCAGACAAAACTCTCTAAACTCCCAAAAGTTTCCTGAATCCTCATGAAATTCTTCACGCCAGAAAATATCGCATTCTATCACAACAACCTCTGTTATAATCTTTGCAAGCTCAATGGACATGCGTGATTTTCCCGAACCACTGGAACCTGTAATGACAAACAAAGGCAGCCTCAGAAATTCATGTTTACAGCCACACAGTGGACATATAGCATAGGGTCCGGTTAAGTCAATTATTTTATCTGATCGATACGCTTCACATTGCATACATATATTGAACATCAAAAACACCTCTAAACCATATTATGAATCGGTTTAGGTTTTAATGCACAAAAAAATAATATCAAGATATTCAACCATCTATTTTCCTCACAATGCTACCTAAAATACCATTAACAAATTTTCCTGATTCCTCTCCGGAAAATTTTTTGGACAATTCAACCGCCTCATTAATAGATACGGATTGAGGTATTTCGGAAATAAAAAGTATTTCTGCAACAGAAAGCCTTATTACAGCAAGTTCAACTTTAGAAATTCGTTCAATTTTCCAATTCTCGGTACTTTTTTCAATCAAGCTGTTTATTTCCTGCATATGTTGAAGAACTGCTTTCAATGTTGAATCAAAATATTCATTTTGTTCTTCAAGTTGATAATTATTTTTAAATCTTTCTATTATTTCACTACCATAGTCATTATTAATATTCATCTGAAACAGCAGCTGCATCAGCAGTTCTCGTGCCTGTTTTCTTTTCATTTGTTTTCCTCCATTTACTAACCTCCAACCACTAATCACTAAATCACTTATACTTTAACCATAAATTTACTAATACCAGCCGGAAAGCTAACCATCATCCTGGTTAGCTTTCATAATCCCTTCAGATTTGTCAAATTGAGATTCATAATCTACACCCTGAACATGAATATTAATAGCTTTTATTACAATTCCTGTTGTTCTTTCAATCTCTTTCTTTACCTTTTCCTGAACATCCCATGCAACTTCAGGTATTTTTACACCATACTTTACAATTAGATATATATCAATAATTACATTTTCTTCATTTGAACTAACTTTTATACCTTTTGACAGGCTGCTTTTTCCAATAATATTGGAAATACTTTCCTGAATCCCGCCGGTTAGTTCAAAAACACCTTCTACGCTTGCGGCTGTTGTTGCAGCAGTTGATGCAATAACTTCATCAGATATTTTTATGTTCCCGTATACTTCATCTATATTAACGCCCATGATTTCACTCCTAAACTGAATTATATATATTATATCAAATCGGTTTTGGTTATACAACAAATCATATGCTCTGAACTGTTTTTAATGTTTTGTCTGTATAACAATCTGCTCAAAAGGTCTTCCGGTTTCTCTCACAACGATATCAAGAATTTTTGCTATGTCAGACTTGTTTAGTATATCTTTATCTACTGTTATATTTACAGAGTTATCCGTTATAAGAATGAGCGCTTGATCAAATCCTTTATTTTTCAATAGGTTTTCTACAATTTTTTCTTGGTTCATATATTCTATTATTTGTAACTTTTGTTCAGTCGCTTTATTTCTGCTTTGAGAATCCACATCTCTGTTCTCAATAATCTCTGTCAACATAGATATGATCCTATTACGGTCCATATTGATAGCTGCTTTTGCTTCTTCAAAGTAATCTTCTTCATTTATCTCCGCAGAAACCTCAATATTTTCAGGTTCTTCTTCTGCAATAGCCCTTTCTCCTACAATTAACTGATCTTTCATATCTTTTAGTTGTTTTTCCTCATAGGCAACAAAATCAGCTGATGTTTCTAAAATATTTACATTTTGTAATCGATAATTAACTATACTTATCCCCCCGATTATTAATACGACAGTTAGTATTAGCACTCTTTTTCTCCACATATCACTCATTAATGGCCCCCCCTTCCACAGAATGATCTTTTTTAAATACAACAATTCTATCAACAGGAATATCAAAAACCGCCGATGCAGCATTAATGATATTGTTTCTTATCACTAAATTACCGGCACCTTCAGCAACAATGATTACACCTTTCACCCGAGGCTTGATTTCTTTCAAAATAAGCAAGTCTTGATTGTTTACCGTAACAACACTCCTTGAAGAATCTTTGCTTGTATTTAAGACAATACCGCCTGCTGCATCTTTCTCTTCTCTCCTTTCATTATTCTCCTGTATATCAAATGCAGGAATTATCTCTTTTCCTGTTTCATATGTAATCATTACATCTACCTTCCCAACTCCGCTAATTTGGCTCAGTATTTTTTCAAGACGCACCTCATCGTTAAAAGACATATCCTCTTCAGGTGTATTTTTCTCTTTTGAATTGTCAGGTAAATCAATACTCTTATTACTAAAACCGTCTTTATTGATAACAGTATTATAAAGAAACAGTAATAATGCCAGCACAACAACTAATGAAACCATTGTATTGATTATTTCTTTCTTACTTTTTTGATTAAAATACTTTTCCAGCAATTGTCTGATTTTTTTACCTATCATAATAATCACCTGCCTGTTATTCTATTATTCTAAGAGATATTTTTCTTTTTGGAATATCCAACATCTCTGCCACCCGGTATACTATTTCAGTTTTTTGAACTTCATTGGCTGTTTTTCCTATTAATATTATGTTTATGGAATGTATCTCTCCAAAATTCTTTTTATCTATATCCTCAAATACATTGATGGATATTTCTTCAATATCCAGCTGAGAATTTATATCCCATATTATATTGATAATACTGCTTTCCAGTTTTTGTTTAAACAAATTTATTATTTGTACCTGTTGAACAGACTCTATTAAATCACTATTTGATTCTTCTTGGTCCATTTCTGAAGTTATCGGTTCAAACGCATTAATATCAATTTCATCAATTCTCAATAGCGGCTGAAGAATAACTGCCAAAATAATAATGGACAAAATAAATTTAAGATATTTTCTCATAGTACCGGAAGGTAAAATTATTTCTATAAATGAAACAACCAGTATTGTAAGAAAAATAGTTCTAACCCACTCTTTTAAAAGTTCACTCATATAGAGGATCACCTGCCTTGAAAAAACATAGGGGCTTTACAATTCTCACTTCAACTCTTTGAAGCGATAGCTGTTAGTCATCGGGGGATTGATGCATTTCCGGTATTAATCAGAATCGTTATCATAATTAAAAACATAATAGCAACCAATAATAAAACAACAATCAATATAATAATGGTATTTCCCATTTCATTTAGACTGTCCGAAACATTATGTATTCCAATTGGCTCAACTAAAATAGAAAGAATTTTATATATGGCTGCTATAGACAAAAGCTTAAGAATAGGCAAAAGTAAAATCAATATTAAAACCAACAATCCCACAGCACCTAATGCATTTTTTATCAATGCCGAACAACTCAAAATCAGATCAACCGAATCGGAAATATAACTTCCTATAATAGGTATAAATTTATCTACAGAAAATTTTGCAGTTTTAACAAGCACCCCATCTGCAGACGATGAGATTATGCCTTGAATGGCCGTGATTCCCGAGAATACTGTTACGGTAAACCCAACAAATATTATAGCAAACTGCCGTATAATAGAAGCCAGCTTTTTTATATAACTGTTTTCCGTCATACTGTTAACCAGAAATAAAATCGCTGAAAGAAATATAGCAGGCAAAACAATATTTTCAGCAAGAGAGCTTACAATATTTATAGATGCCAGTATCAACGGATGGTATAATGCGCCGGAAGCAATACTTCCTAAGCTGATAATTAAAGTGATAATTATTGGAAATATTGATTGCATAAAGCTTGTCATGCTGGTAATCGTTTCGGCGCCAATCGTATAAACATATCTGAAATTACCGATACATAAAGCAACCGCAGCACTATAACATATTAATTGAGCTAAATTGGACACTGTGGTTTCTCCAAAAGAATTAGATGCATTTTTTAATACTCCAATTATTATTGAGATCACTATGATTTGACCTGCAAAATTAAAATTAATCAATATATCACGAAGAAAGAATTGAATTATTTTTTTAAATAATTCTTTATAATTAAAAATTTGTTTGCCTTTTATTAATTCAAGCACCATCTCCTTTAAAGATATTGAAGGTAAAATGTCTTCATATTCTTTATTTATTACATCAATCATGTTTTGTATCTCCGCAATATCCAATTCTTCCATCTGATCATATATAATATTTTCAATATTGATTCCTTTAGACTCTTGTTCTGTTCCATAAGACACAATCCCTAAAATTAGAAATACCAATATTACAATCGTTAATTTTTTCATATTATACGCCCATTCTTTATTCCGGAATTAATCTGTTAATCAAATCAATAATAGATAAAAACACCGGCAAAGCAATATACATAATAATAACTTTTCCGGCAAATTCCACCTTGTTTGCAATAGCACCTTCACCTGCATCCTTACAAATCTGTGCAGTGAAATCTGCTACATAAGATACTCCAAGTATCTTAAGAATTATAGGAAAATAAATTTTATTTATATTTATTTCCGAAGATATCGATTGAAAGAAACTTAATACGATTTCCAATTTTGAAATAATCAGTAAAAATATAATTAATACGGTGGACAGCACCAAATGAATCGAAAACTCCGGTTTATAACTTTTCATGATAATAGATAAAACAGTACCAATCATGCCAATAATCGCAATCTTTACAATATCCACTCCAAAACACCCCTATTATTTATGATTTATGCAAGTATAAGTACAAAAGGCAGTAATCTCCGACCAACTGTTATCTGTTATCCATTGTCTATTATCCGACTTATACCTCTAACCCCTATTTAATCCATCATCCATACTCCGATTCTCATAGTTGAAACATGGTTTTTACTGTTGTGAAAAAATTATTAATAAGCTGTATAATCATAAAAAGAACCACAATGATACCTGCTAAGGTGGTCATCATTGCCTGTTCCTCTCTGCCGGCTCTAAGTAATACCTGATTTAATACAGAAACTAATATACCAATGGTTGCAATTTTAAATATCAAATCCACATCCATATTCATTATCTTTTTCCCTCCATAGTTTTCTCTCAAATCAAAACGACTACAACCATTACACCTGCTGCAACTCCCAAATTTTTGTATACCCGGCTTTTTTTTGTCTTTTCGTTAATTGCCTCTTCAAGCTGTAATTCAAACCTTTTATAAAAATAGTCAAATATTTTTTGTTGGTTTTTTATGTCTATTTTTCCTAAATTTTTGCCAAAATCTTTTATAATCTTTATATCTGTATCAGATAAATCACTTGTTTCAAATGAAATATCTACAGATGTACACCAAATATCAGAAAAATCTTTTCCATAACTTCTGCTAAGCAAATCTGCCATATTCTCATAAAAATGGCAGATGATTTTCTCATTGCTCTTTGAAAGCTTTTTAATAATATCTATCAGAAAATTCTTTGAATAACTCATTTCTGCTTCCATTACTTTTATTGAATAAATAAATGCAGTAATTTGCTTGATTCGAAATTCATAATTCAAAGAAACCAAATATCCTGTAAGGGTTGATAATATAATGATTAAAACTGCAAGAATTCCTTTAATTATCATACCTTGAACCTCTTTAAATAATTATTTGATTATACTCGTTAACTATAGATTTAATGCTTCCTGTTTTCGGAATATTAGACAAAAATACTAATCTGTTAAATATTCCTTGGCAGATTAATTTCTTTATATTCGATTTTTCCAAATCTTCATACGAGTATCCATGGATCGTAGTGATAAGATTTATTCCGGCGTTTAGAGCCGCTTCAACCGCATATACATCTTGCTCTTTTCCTATTTCATCTGTTGCAATAATGTCCGGTGACATAGATCGAATCATCATGATAATACCTTTTTCTTTAGGACAGCCATCCATTATATCGGTTCTTATGCCTAAATCATTTTGGGCTATTCCTTCAAACATTCCGGCAATTTCCGATCTTTCATCTACTACTCCAATTTTAAATCCTCTTTCACTTAAATTTCTGACCAAATCTCTTAATAAGGTGGTCTTTCCGCATTTTGGCGGTGATACGATCAAAGTGTTGTATATGGACTTGCTATCTCTAAATATATATTGAATAATTTTCTCAGATATACCTATTATTTCTCGACTTCTTCTGATATTAAGAGAGGAAATATTTTTTATTGTTTTAACCTTTCCCTCTTCCATTACAACCTTTCCGCAAAGACCAACCCGATGCCCACCTTGAATGGTAATATAGCCATTTGACAATTCCTCTTCATGAGCATAAACAGAATAGTTCAAAATTGAATTAAAAATATTCATTAGCTCTTCTTTTGAAATAAGCCGATTATTATTTCTACTTATTGTAAATATATTGTCACTATTCAGGAAATACTCCTTTCCTGATGCATAAATAACTATTGGACCATTTACTTTGATTCTGATTTCTTCAATAGATGATTTAACATAATCGGGCATTGAAAAAAGCGCTCTTTTTATACCTTCAGGAAATTTGCAAAAAATATATTCAATGCTGTTTCTCATTTGCCTGTCCTCCTTTTTTAAAATAATATTCAATGAGGATGGTTTTATTCATAAAGAAATAGGCCAAACAAAAATTTGTTTGGCCTCAGGCTGTTGAAAATCTCCGAATTTCTGCGTTGCTGCTTTCAAGCGAACATGCTCACTTACTATTTCTTTATTGAATTTTAATGGGCTTTTTCGTATTTTATTTCTCCGCCTACAACTACCATTTCCACCGGAATGTCTTTAATTCTTTGCTTATCAACTGACAGAGGATTTTCGCTCAATACTACTAAATCTGCTATCTTGCCTTCTTCTAAAGTTCCTCTTCGTCTTTCTTCGAAAACGGCTTTAGCACCATTTATGGTAAATAGTTTTATCGATTCTTTCACCGTAAGCCTTTCTTCTTTGTTCCAATGATTTACAGACGAGTATATTCCAAGTAGCGGATTCATTGGTGTTACGGGGCTGTCTGAGCCGCCTGCAATCAGTATACCTTTTTTCAATAATGATTTTAAAGGCGTTTTTCGTTGGATTCTTTCGTTTCCCAATTTCTTCGTAAAAGATTCATCATTGATATAATAGTCAAAGGCAGGCTGGGTCGAAATAATCAGTTTAAGAGCAGCAGCTCTTTCTATATGCTCAGGTTTCGGGATACTAAAGTGTTCTATCCTGTGCCGATAATCTTTTGTTGAATTTTTGTCAATGCATCGCTCATATGCTTTCAACATTTGTTCTATTGCTCTATCTCCAATACAATGTGTTGCAATTTGAAGTCCTTTGTTATGAGCAAATTGAACAAAAGCATTCACTTCTTCATCTGTATAATATAAATTCCCTCTGGAATAGGGAGGTATACAATATGGTTCTTCAAATGCTGCGGTAAGAGATCCGATAGATCCGTCTATAGTAATACACCCGCCTATCCGGGGGAAGCCTTCTGCCAAGACCTCTTCAACATCTATTGTTTGATGAAATATTTTTATACCAATAGGAAGATTCTTTGCTTCATTTTTTAACACTTTGACATCCCTGTCATTAAAAAGCGAACCGCCTTCCATTGCATTAACATGTGTAATACCTACCTTAAGTGCTTTCTGACAAGCTATATTAACAGCCTGTTTCCTTCTTTCATCACTGAATTCTTCTGTTAACCTTCTTCTTGCCAGCCCATTTGCAGTAGCCGTGAAGATGCCGTTACATTCCTCTTTATGGCTTTTATTGACACCGTCAATATCTCCTTCTATGTTTAATTTCGCAAACCCTTTTGAATTGACAGAGCATGAATGTGCATCCAATCTGCTGATAAAAATTGGATTATTTACTTTCAGCTCATCTAATGACCATCTGTCCGGTAAACCATCTATCCCCATCTTGCTTTCATTATAGGAAGAAACAATAATCCATTCTTTTTCTGATATATTCTTTGCATATTCTTTGATTGCTGAATAAAGATTTGGCAAATTCGTATAAATGCCGGCATCTAAAGCCATTTCATCCAAACCGGTTTGTGTAAAATGAACATGTGAGTCGATAAACCCTGGCAGAACAGACCTTCCTTGCAAATCAACAGTTATAGTGTTTGAAGAGATCAACGGCTTGATATCGTCAATACACCCGACTTGAACAATTTTATTCCCTTTTACGGCCAATGCAGAAAAAATATTGAATTCTTCATCTACACATAAAATATCTCCATTATAAAATACTATATCTGAAGTCATTAGTACCTCCCCTGTTCAGCTTATTAAAATGGACCTAACTTTATAAAATGTGCAATCGTTATAAGTACACCTGCAAAGATAATCCACAGTAACATCAATTTCCATGCCCATTTTGCCCATTTATCCCAGGGAATACCACCCGCTATCGCAAGCCCAGCTAACAATACCCCGGATGTTGGGAAAAAAGCATTGGTGAATGCATCTCCATACTGATAAGCCAGAACAGCAACCTGCCGCGTCGTTCCAACAATATCTGCCAACGGTGCCATAATAGGCATTGTCGTTACAGCCTGCCCGCTGCCTGATGGGATAAAGAAATTCATCACTAATTGTATAACGTACATTCCCCAAGCAGCAGAAATGGTC
>CAZKKX010000079.1:0-11077 GCA_964553505.1 uncultured Eubacteriales bacterium
AAAATTCTATTCGGAAACTAATTGAAGATAAAAATTTTGCTGATTTAGGTCATTTTCTTGATTCTCAAGATATCGATGATGTTTATAAAAATCTATTATCTGAAGTTCCATATCTCTATGGGGATTTCGGAGAAATTGCTCTTAAAGTTAAGGAAAGATCTATCAATGAAACAATGCAAAATTCCGCAGATAACCTACTTAAGATTTATAGAATCATTGAGGAATACGGATATGCAAAATATGTTTTTGCAGATTTGGGACTGATAAATCATTTAGATTATTATTCCGGCATGATATTTAAAGGCTACATAGAAAACTATGGGAAACCGGTTATCAGCGGAGGCAGATACGATGACTTGTTTAAAAAATTTGGAAAAGAAGTTCCCGCTACAGGATTTGGGATAAATACAGATGAAATTTTCGAAGCGGCCGAGCAATATCAATTGTTAGACAATTTTGATTATGCAAAAGGCTATTTGATTTTATATGATACATTACACCGCAAGTGGGCATTCAGGAGAAGTATGGAACTGCGATTTTCCGGATATGTTGTTGAAACAAAACAAGTTGAATGTTGTATAAATGACCTTAAAGAAACCTATGGACAGTCCGGATACAATAAAGTTATTGCTGCCATCGGAAATGATATAATTGAATTCTAAAAAATAAGGAGCAATTGAAAAATGTTAAATATAGCACTTGGAAAAGGAAGATTAGCCGATATTACATTGAATAAACTGAAAGAAATTCAAATAAATTTTCCCGAGTATTCATCTAAAAGTAGAAAACTGATTTTTAACGATGAAAAAAATTCAGTTAAAGTGGTTTTTGTAAAAGCAAGTGATGTGGGTATATATGTTGAAAGAGGCGCATGTGATATAGGCGTAGCCGGAAAAGATACGATTATGGAAAGTATGCCGGATGTGTATGAAATGATGGATTTAAAAATCGGCAAGTGTAAATTTGCCGTAGCCGCACCTTTGGATTTTATAAAAGAATCTCATAAAAAAATCAGGGTAGCAACAAAATATCCCAATGTAGCTAAAAACTATTTTGAGAGAAATGGTAAGCCTATAGAAATTATAAAAATCAATGGGTCTGTAGAACTGGCGCCTTTAATGGGATTGGCTGATGTTATCGTAGATATTGTTGAAACAGGCACTACATTAAAGGAAAATGGTCTTGTTGTTATAGAAGAGATATCAGATGTCAGTGCCAGGTTAATTGTAAATAAAGTAAGCTTAAAAACAAAAAGAACCGAGATACTTGATATTATCAAAGCGCTAAGTTCAAATTCGGGGGGATGATTATATGAGAGTTATTAAAGTTCAAAATGGACAAGAAGAAAATGCATTAAAAGAATTAAAAAATAGAAAAGAAGAAGATCTTTCATCTGTAGATGCCGTGGTCAAAGAAATTATTCATAAAGTAATTAAAAGCGGAGATAAAGCACTTTTTCAACTCACCCGGGACTTAGACGGTGCAAATCTAAAAGATTTAAAAGTAACGGAATCGGAAGTTGAACAAGCGCTGAAGGAAGTTAGTAAAGATTTTTTCGATATATTAGAAAAAGCTTCTGAGAATATTCGTTCTTATCATGAAAAGCAATACGAAAAAAGCTGGAGGTTCGAAAAATCAAAGGATATTATTTTGGGGCAGCTCATTAATCCAATAGAAAGCGTCGGGGTTTATGTTCCGGGAGGAAAAGCAGCATATCCTTCTACTGTACTCATGAATGTAATTCCCGCAAAAATAGCAAAAGTGAACAGAATTGCAATAACTACTCCTGCAGGAATAAATGGGAAAATCAATCCTGCAATTATAGCAGCGGCAAAAACAGCAGGAGTTGACGAAATTTATAAACTTGGAGGGGCTCAGGCTGTAGCAGCTTTTGCATATGGTAGTAATACAATAAAACCGGTCAATAAAATTGTTGGACCGGGAAATATATATGTCGCAAGAGCTAAAAAATATGTTTATGGAACAGTTGATATAGACATGATTGCCGGACCCAGCGAGATATGTATAATTGCCGATAGGAATGCAGATGCTGCTTGCGTAGCGGCAGACATGCTTTCCCAAGCAGAACATGATGAAATGGCAGCTTCAATTCTAATTACGAATTGTGAAAAATTCGCAAAAAATGTAATGCAGGAAGTATCTTATCAATTAAAAAAGCTCTCTCGACTGCGTATTGCTCAGAAATCGATAGACCAAAATGGCATTGTCTTTATAACTGAAGACTTAGTTTCGGCATTCTCGGTTTCAAACTTTATTGCACCGGAGCATTTGGAATTGATGATAGAAGATCCTTTTCAATATTTAAATCATGTGAAAAATGCCGGCGCTGTTTTCCTTGGGAAGTATTCACCTGAACCTCTTGGAGACTATATAGCCGGTCCAAACCATACATTGCCTACAGGAGGAACTGCTGCTTTTGCTTCTCCTCTTGGAGTATATGATTTTTTAAAACGTTCCAGCTTAATATATTATTCAAAAGATGCATTATTCGATGAAAAAGATTTTATTATTGATTTTGCAGAAAAAGAAGGGCTGACTGCTCATGGTAATGCCATAAGGGTGAGGTTTGATGATTAGGGATTAGAGGGGCAGAAGGTCAGAGGGATAGAGATGATTTAAGATTTAAGATTTAAGATTGAATGTAGAAATTTGTTCAACAAATTTCATCCATAATTCTTCATTCTTAATTCTTCACTCTTAATTGAATATAGGGAGGAAGAGATATATGAGAAAGTCAAATATTGAAAGAAAGACTTTAGAAACGGATATTGCGTTATTCTTACAGTTAGATGGCTCCGGCGAATATGATATTGAGACCGGCATTGGTTTTTTTGACCACATGTTAGCACTGTTCTCACGACATGGGAAAATGGATTTGACTTTAAAGTGTAAGGGTGATGTTGATGTGGATTTTCATCATTCGGTAGAAGATATAGGAATCGTTTTGGGAAAAGCTTTTAATCAATGTCTTGAGAGCAAAGAAGGAATTCGCCGCTATGCATCTGACTTTATTCCAATGGATGAAGCATTGGTTCAAGCTTCTGTAGACATCAGCGGACGTGCATATTTGGTCTTTAACGTAGATTACCAAAATGAAAAAGTAGGTCAATTTGACACTGAATTAGTTGAAGAATTTTTCAGAGCTTTTGTTAATCATGCAAAAATAACGCTTCACATTAATCTAATATACGGAAAAAATACGCATCATATTATTGAAGCTGTCTTCAAAGGATTTGGAAGAGTCCTTGCCCAAGCTGTTATAACAGAAGGGAATGAAATTATGAGCACAAAAGGTCTCATTGACTAATTCATCAGAAAGGATATTAACAAGTTATGATTTCTATTATTGATTATGGTGCCGGAAATTTAAAAAGTGTAAGCAAAGCTTTAGAAAAAATAGGATTTAATTCTGTTATTACATCTAACATAGAAGAAATAAATAATAGTAAAGCAATGATATTACCTGGAGTAGGATCATTTGGGGATTGCATGAACAGCCTAAGGGCTAAAAGCCTGGACCGGTGTATTATTGAAAATGTAAGTAAAGGAAAGTATTTGTTAGGAATTTGTTTGGGACTGCAGCTCTTATATGAAAAAAGTTATGAGGATGGAATATGGAAAGGATTAGGGCTTTTAAAAGGTGAAGTCCTTAGATTTGACGATGCATTAAATAAAATACCCCATATGGGTTGGAATAATCTCATCAAAGGCAAGGAAGATGTCTTGTCACAAAATATTAATGATGGTGAGTATGCTTATTTTGTTCATTCATATTATGTTAAACCGGATAATGAAAATGATGTCGTGTTATGGACAGAATATGGTGTAAAAGTTCCTGCTGTGGTACGACGTAATAATATTATTGGAATGCAGTTTCATCCAGAAAAGAGCGGTCCAACAGGTCTGAAACTGTTACAAAATTTTGGGGAGTTGATTAAATGATTATTTTTCCTGCAATTGATATAAGAAATGGAAAATGTGTAAGGCTAAAACAAGGAAATTTCAATCAAATGGAAACATTTAGTACGGATCCGGCAGATACGGCAAAGAAATGGGAATCACAAGGGGGTAAGTACCTCCATATAGTTGATCTGGACGGGGCTTTAAAAGGCTACCCTGTTAATATTTCTACCATTGAACAGATATTAAATCAGGTTCAGGTTCCGGTTCAATTCGGTGGAGGAATAAGAAATGAAGAATCTGTTAGGCGAATGTTGAATTTAGGTGTAAATAGAGTAATATTAGGCACCAGCGCTTTGGCAGATAAGCAGTTTACCGAATCTATGATAAAAAAATATAAAGAGCGAATTGCAGTTTCTATAGATGCTAAAAGAGGTAAAGTAGCTGTTCAGGGATGGACTCAAATTAGTGAAATAAATGCCTTGGACCTGGCTAAAGAATTAACTGACTTCGGTCTCAGAACCATCATTTACACAGATATTGCAAAAGACGGTATGCTACAGGGTCCAAATTTTGGTGAGTTGAAGCGTATAGATACAGTCGCCGAAAATCTTATAGCTTCCGGGGGGATTTCTACCGTTGATGATTTAAATCAATTGAGAAACATGAATCTTTACGGCGCTATTGTAGGAAAAGCACTCTATACAGGAGCTGTTAAATTAAAGTATGCTGAATAGTTCGTAGATTTATAATAATAACGGAGGGGAAAAATGCTTTCAAAAAGAATCATACCTTGTTTGGATGTGGATAAAGGTCGTGTTGTTAAAGGAACAAAATTCAAGAATGTTCAGGATGTTTCTGATCCTGTTGAACTTGCAAAATTATACAGTGAAGCAGGTGCGGATGAGCTTGTGTTTTATGATATTACTGCTTCTAATGAAGAAAGGGATATATTTATCAATATCGTAGAAAAAACAGCATATGAAGTTTATATTCCCTTTACTGTCGGTGGCGGTATTCGAACGACAGATGATTTCAACAAAGTTTTACGGGCAGGAGCCGATAAAGTATCCGTAAATTCAGCGGCAGTGCGGAATCCGGATATTATCAAAGAAGCCGCTTTGAAATTCGGCAGTCAGTGTGTCGTTTTATCCATAGATGCTAAAAAAGTCGGGAATAATTGGCATGTTTTTATTAACGGCGGAAGAATAGATACAGGTATAGACGCTGTAGAATGGGCAATACAAGGCGAAAAATCAGGTGCCGGTGAACTGGTATTAAATAGTATAGATGCAGATGGCGTTAAAGAAGGGTATGATATCGAACTCAACCGTATTATATCACAAAAAGTGAATTTACCAGTCATTGCGTCCGGGGGAGCAGGTAAAAAAGAAGACTTTTTAAGAGTATTTAAAGAAGGAAAAGCAGATGCTGCCCTTGCCGCATCGGTTTTCCATTTTGGAGAAATAGATATATTAGAACTGAAACAATTTCTTAAAAAAAATGATATTCATATGAGAATATAGCGGAGGCAAAAATGATTGATTTGAAGTATGATGAAAAAGGACTTATCCCTGCAATTATACAAGATTACCAAACAAAAAAAGTATTAATGATGGCATATATGAATGAAACTTCTCTGAAAAAAACTCTCGACACAGGTAAAACTTGGTTTTACAGCAGAAGCAGAAACCGATTATGGAATAAGGGAGAATCTTCAGGAAATTATCAGGAAGTGGTAAAAATATCATACGACTGTGATGAAGATACACTTTTAGTGGAAGTAATTCAACATGGACCAGCCTGTCATACAGGAAATAAGAGTTGCTTTTTCAGAGAATTATTTGAAGGCGAGAAAGAGGAGAAAATAAATCAGCAAATTCTTTATGATGTATTAGAAATAATAAAAGACCGTAAAAATAATCCACAAGAAAAATCTTATACTAATTATCTTTTCCGGGAAGGGATTGATAAAATCCTCAAGAAGGTAGGGGAAGAGGCAAGCGAAGTTATTATTGCTTCTAAAAATACCGATAAAGAAGAATTGGTCTTTGAAATTTCTGACATGGTATACCATATTCTTGTTTTGATGGTTCAAAAAGGCGTTGAAATAGAGGATATAAAGGAAGAGCTAACAAAAAGGTTTAAAAAATAAATAAGAGGCTTTTGAAAGATTTTATCTGTATGCTTTTAGTGTTTTTTTGAATGATAATCATATAAATGAGCCATCCTAATGATAGTATTTATAAAACCGGTTTAAATCAGACTTTAACGGAGTAAATATTATTAAAAACTAACTAATAGGGAGGGCTCATAATGATTGATGAGAATAAAACAGTTCAACAAATTATAACTGAAATACCGGAGACAAAAAGAGTATTTGATTTATATGGCATTCGAGATTTACCTGTCGGAGAGGGCGGTGACTTGGAGCGTACGATTGCGGAAGCCTGCAGAAGATATAACATTGATAAAAGTGTTTTAGTAAACAATTTAGGAAATATGGAAGTCATACACAATAGAATTTAATGTAGTTTCTTGAATAAACTTTTTCAACAATCTCAGTAAGTTTTGCTTTAGCAAAACTTACTTAATTTTTTGATATTACAATTGATTAGCCCTTTAATAATTTCTTTACTTTTCTAATTAATCTAATTAATATTTATAACTTTTTACATAATAGTGTAACTTACATGATGAAATCATATATGGTATAATGATATCTGACTCATATATATCAGGAGGTTAAAATCATGTCATCTGAGGAAAAAAAATTGCTTAGATATGCAATAAAAGGTGATGTTGAAAGCTTTGAAAAGCTCATCGAGCGCTATCAATCCAAAGCTTATAATATTGCTTTAAGAATGATAGGCAATGAAGAAGACGCAAAAGATGTCATTCAAGACGCCTTTATTAAAATATATCGCTCTTTGCACAAATTTCGTGGAGACAGCAGCTTCTATACATGGATATATAGAATCGTAACCAATACTTGTTATGATTTTATAAAAAAGCAAAATAAAAGGAATAACAATACCATAAGCCTTACTAATTATCAAAACTCTCTGGAAGGGGAAGTTGAAGACATCAAAGATGAACGACACCAGCCGGATATCATTATGGACAGTAAAGAGGATTCAACCCATATATTAGACTGTCTTCATAGATTATCTTATGACCATAAAACAGTCATTATACTAAGAGATATTCAAGGGTTTTCATATGATGAAATCGCTCAGATATTGAATTGTTCCGAAGGAACTGTTAAATCAAGAATCAATCGAGCCCGGATTAGTTTAAAAGAAATCATAGTATCTACTATGGAACAAATTCGGTAATCATATGGTCTAAAGATATAAGAAAGGAGCAGTACGAATGAATTGCTTAGATATTAATAAAAAAATGTCTTTATATATAGATGATCTTCTTGAAGATTCGGAGAAAAAAGAATTTGAGAAGCATCTTTCTGAATGTTGTGAATGCAAGGAAGAATATCAATTAATAGTTGATAATGTAAAGTTATGCAATAGTATTTCACAAGTTGAATTCCCTGCTGATATCAAAGAAGATTTCCATAATAAAATAGTGACTGAAAAAAGAAAAAATTGGCTGACCAGAATAGATTGGCGGACTTATGGTGTGGTTGCTGCCGCTGTACTGATTGTCTTTGTATCGGCTTACCAGAATATGTTTATGGAAAATTCGACTCAAGAAGACATGGCAAAAGAACAATCATCCTCAATTGGTTCAAAATGGACATTAGCAAACGATTCAGACGAAGAATTGCAGATAAAGATGAATATTGCCGATACCCCGAAGCAGAAAGATGATGCACAATCACCCGTAGCGATGATAGAAGAAGAAAGTGCATCTATTTCAGATGATACTTCCCAAGATTTTTCAAAAGAAATCGATTTGTCCGAAGGAGAAGGAATCGACATGTTCTATGGGAGAGCGATTGCTTCATATGATATTGCAAAATCATATGAAGGATTAATATATATTAGCAAAGATTCCCTTGAACAACTGAAAACCTTTCTTGTACCATATATGGAGACATATCCGGATATTAATATGGATCTTACCAAAGAAGATAGTTTTGAGATAAAGCTGACGATGCCTTCAAGACTTTTCACAGATTGTCTTGACTATGTTAAGCAATTTCCCAATGTTACAGGATATAATGTTGATGTTAGTAATTATTCGGAAGAATATGATACTTTGAACAAAGATATTGATGCTTTGAATCGTTTAGCTGCTAAAATGAAAAATGATATTCTTTTATCTAAAGATGAGGAAGAAAAAGAAAAAATAGAAAAAGAATTAAAACATATTGAAAATGTTAGTATTCCTGAAAAAGATAATGCTCTTGAAAATATCGAAAATGAATTCAAAACTTCTGTTATTTTAATAGATATTCAATAGCTGTTTCGAGACTAAAAATCAAATAATTAAACAGTAGAGTGAATAAAGGTAAAGGAGTAAAAATGAAAAATAAAAAGATGGTAATCATTGATGGCAATAGTCTTATCAACAGAGCATACTATGCACTTCCTCCATTAATGACAAAAGAAGGTCTGTATACCAATGCAGTTTATGGCTTCAACAACATGTTAAATAAAATAATTGAAGAAAATAACCCAGAATATATAGTTGTAGCCTTTGATAAGAAAGCTCCAACTTTCAGGCATAAGGAGTATACGGAATATAAAGCAGGCAGGAAAAAAATGCCTTTGGAACTTGCGCAACAGCTTCCACTTCTAAAGGAACTTTTAGATGCCATGAATATTGAGGCAATTGAGTTAGATGGCTTTGAGGCAGATGACTTAATAGGCACTATTGTAAAAAAAACCGAAGAAGCCGAAATGAAAACCATTGTAATAACCGGTGATAAGGATGCGCTGCAACTTGCCTCTGATTCTTCACAGATAGTAATCACCAAAAAAGGAATCAGTGAATTCGAAGTGTATGATAAAAACTTTTTTATAAAAAAGTATGGAATAACACCGGATCAATTTATAGATTTAAAAGGACTGATGGGAGACTCATCTGATAACATTCCAGGTATTCCAGGAATAGGAGAAAAAACAGGATTAAAGCTTATTAAAGAATTTGGGTCTGTTAACAATGTGGTTAACAGAGTCAGTGAAATAAAAAGTGAAAGAATTAGGCAAAAAATTATAGATCACACGCAATCTGCAATAATGAGCAGGCGTCTTGCAGAAATAAATACGCATGTTCCTATAGATGTTCAATTTGAAAAATATTCATTTCAAGAGCCGGATAACGATAAGCTTATAAAAATTTATAATCGTCTTGAGTTTTACAGCTTGATTCCAAAATTGAAAAAAACAGGACAAAGTAAATCTTCTTTTAAGACTGTTTATGATGATAAAGATTCAATATTAGTAAATGATAAAAAGACCTTAGATAAAATGATTAATTCTCTTAAGGAAGGACAAGAAATAGTAATCAAAGTGTTTTCTGATGAAAATCATATAAAAAAACCTGCTGTAATGGGAATAGGATTATTGTCGGATCATCGATATTTTTACATTCCTTTGGGAAAAGAGGATATTCAAAATAATTTAAAGGATTCCTTAAATAAATTAAATTTAAATATTTCAGGGCATGATATAAAAAGAGATATATATGCTTTGCTTCATTTGGGAATTCGAAATTTTAAAATAGAATTCGATACTGCCATTGCTCAATACTTGATTCAACCTGAGAGAAGTAATTACGAATTAAGTACGTTGGCATTGGAATATTTAAATGTCGATTTGCTAAGCGAAAAGGAATTTTTGAATCAAAACAGCCAAATAGAGTTCTGGGCTGATATAAATAAAAAATATGAAGAATACGGATTTAAATGGTGTAAAATTACTAAAGCTTTGATTGATATACTTAAAGATCGTATAGAAGTAGAAAATCTAATGAATTTATACCGTACAATTGAACTTCCTTTAATTGAAGCTCTTGCAGAGATGGAATATAACGGTTTTAGAATTGACGAAAAAGAACTGACAAGAATTGGCGATAGATTGAAAAAGGAGATTGAAGAAATATCTCAAAGAATATATGAATTGGCAGGAGAACAATTCAATATTAATTCTACAAAGCAGTTAGGTCCGATTTTATTTGACAAACTTAAACTTCCTACTATCAAAAAAACTAAAACCGGTTATTCTACCGGTATTGATGTTTTAGAAAAACTTAAAAACTCTCATGATATTATACCATTAATTATTGAATACAGAACCTTGGCAAAATTAAAAAGTACATATATTGAAGGATTGATTCCTTTGATAAACAAAGAAACAAATAGAATACATGCGCATTTTAATCAAACTGTTACAACAACCGGAAGGATCAGTTGCACGGAACCTAATTTACAAAACATACCAATTAAACAAGAAGCGGGTCGTTTATTACGAAAAGCCTTTATTCCGGAAAGAGATTATATTTTAATGGGAGCAGATTATTCACAAATTGAGCTTCGTGTCTTAGCTCATATCTCTGAAGACGCTTCCCTGACAGAAGCTTTTATGAATAATGAAGACATTCATACTATGACCGCATCAAAAGTCTTTAACATCAGTCCGGAAGAGGTTACAAGCCTTCAAAGAGCACGAGCTAAAGCAGTTAATTTTGGTGTCATTTATGGTATGAGTGATTATGGATTATCAGAAAATTTGAATATACCCAGAAAAGAGGCGGCTCAGTATATTCAAGAGTATTTCAAAAAGTATTCAACTGTTAAAACCTATATGGATGAAATGATTGAATCTTGTAAAAAAAATGGCTATGTACATACAATCATGAATAGAAAACGTCATGTTCCCGAAATCACTTCGAAAAATTTCAATATTCGTTCATTCGGAGAAAGGCTTGCAATGAATACGCCTATTCAAGGCAGTGCGGCAGATATCATAAAAATTGCCATGAGAGATGTCTACAAAGCATTAAAAGAAAATACTAAATCGAGGTTAATTCTTCAGGTTCATGATGAACTGATTATTGAAGTTCATAACGAAGAAGTAGAGAAAGTTAAAGAATTGTTAATGAGCAAAATGGAAAATGCAGTTGCATTAAAAGTTCCTCTTAAAGTAGATTTAAATGTTGGAGAAAATTGGTATCGTTTAAAATAGAGGTG
>CAZKKX010000080.1:0-11048 GCA_964553505.1 uncultured Eubacteriales bacterium
CTCCACCATATCTATTTAGTGCAACAAACTTATCTCCAAGCTTTACATAAATCGTGCCATCGCTGCCTACAGCACAAGAAGCCTTATTAGTCAAATCTACACCGTCATGCTGTTCAACGCTTTTAACATAATCCCATTTAAATGTTCCATTTTCTTTGTTAATACAAGTGATACGGTAATTGTCATAGACTGTGCCGCCGCCTCCTCCGGCATTTATCTGGGTAATCAAAACATTTCCGTCTATGTCAAGTGTCGGGAACATTTCCAAAGATCCATATCCCGTCCCCTGCTCGTAAGTCCATTTTGTTGTGCCGCTACGATCAAATGCCATAACACCTGCATCAGATGCCACATAGATTGTCCCATCTGCTCCGATAATAGGCGCTCCGTCTCTTACGTATCCACAAGGTACCGACCATTTTTCTGTTCCGTCCGGATTAACTGCATAAAGCTTTTCATCCATTGTACAGAAATAGATTTCTCCGTCCCTTCCGACAACAGGCGGAGTAACAATTGAACTTGTTGGTGTGAATGTAAACTTTAAGAAAGGCTCCTGAATACCTCCATAACTTGATAAACGTATCATATTAGACTGTGCAGGCCAGTAGGCATTCGTATCATAATCACCTCCATGCCCTCCGCCAAGATCAAAGCCGTAAACCATGGAAGAACTTGAACTCATAATAATAAAAATAACGATTGGAATAAACTTTAATAATCTTTTCATTTCAAACAACCCCGCCTTCAAGATTTATATCCATCTCATCATCACCAAAGAGGTTTACTATTAATAAACCGTTCTTATTAACCGGTCATGTTTTCTAATTAATTGTCAAAATTAGTCTTATCTTTACTATATAGGAAGTCTTTTTGTTTCGCAATAATTATTGTGACTTTTTTAAAATTATTTCGAATTTATTTTGAACACGATTGCTTTTTTTCTGTCGCAGCTATATAATGATTAAAGATTAGTATCATTTGGAGGAAAAAACATGTATAACGAAACACTTAACTTCGGTTCATACCTAAATGATTTATTGACGCTGAAAGGTATTGATAAAAAACACTTTGCTGCAGCCTTAAATATAAATCGGTCACTACTTTACAGATATTTAAGCAGTGAGCAATTGCCGAATCAGAATCAATTGAATGACATAATAGAAAAGCTAAATATAAAAGGCTCTCGGCACAAAAAACTGCTGGAAAGCTATGAATGCACACTCTACGGCTGGGAAATAGTGAACGGCAGAAAACTAATCATAAATATGCTCAACAGTCTGGAAAGTAAAACCCAAACGGAAAGTATTACTTACGAATATAAAATAAAAAAACCGGAATTTTTTGACAGAAGTAACGGTGTTGTCCCGATAAAAAGCAGAGCTCTTGTAATAAATACAATTTTGTCATTACTTGATTCAGCCAGAAAAAACTCTGATATTTCTACTGTCCGAATCATTTTTAACCCTGACAATCAGGATTTTGTCAATGTGCTCTCCAAAATACTTAATGAATTGACCCGTAACAAGAAAGATATATCCATAAAGCACATCTTTCGTTTAAAGGATACTTTGCTGAAAAAAAACAAACTTCATAATTTAAAGATACTTGATACGGTATTTCCTTTTTCTTTTTTCAAAGACATATACGGAGCGTATTGTTTAACCGAAAATGTCACACCTGAATCCTATAAAACTTTCTTCCCGAACTTTATCAGCGTTGATTCTAAAACTGCTTTTGCCTTTTCAAAAGACTTAGAAAACGGTATTTTTTACGATTCAAAATGCCAAAATGTCATCAAGTTAATGAACGAAGAATTTGAAAAAATATGCGATGACTGTCTTCCGCTTTTTTACAATCTGGAAACCTATGAAAAGCAATCTCAGTATATGTATGATTTTGAACACATGGTACAGGCAGAAACAGCGATACTGCATCCGGAAAGCAGTATTTATACTATTACCTCTGATATCATTCGAAAAAAAGAGAAGGAAAAACTAATCGAAAAAAAACACGCTCAACTCCTCATAGAAAGAATCGAGTTGTTTCAGGAAAGGATGAAAAAAGGTAAGGCCCTGGAAATCATTTCCCTCGCAGGAATTAAAAATTTTGTTGAAACAGGTCAGCCCCAACTTTATAAAGCAATAAAATTCAATAAAAGTGAACGTGTTGAAATATTAAACAATCTTTTGAAATTTGTACAAAAAGAAAAAAACTACACCCTTTATATCATGAAAGAGGATCATCCCTTTTATGATTCCGACTTCGCTGTTTACACCATCGGAAGCGAACTCCTTTGTATAGTACCCAGCTTCACAAATTTTGCAAACTTAGATAACATATTGATCAGAAACAGAGGAATTGTAGAAACCTTCAGCGATTTTCTGCATTCCAATTATATTAAGAAAAACAGTATCACCGAAAAAAATGAGGTTGCCGAAGTTATTTCAAATGTTATTGACAGTATTTAGACTTATGTTAAAAAAATTGGGGTACGGTGACTTTTTACACAAATAGTTAAAAACTGCTGATATGCAATAAGTCACCGTCCCCATTCCCATTTGATTATTGTCGAATCTCTTCCATAGATATTCGAACTTTTTCGTAAATATTTGATAACTGCTCCCTTGGTTCGATATAAGGATCTCCCCATTCTCTATTCATCATCAATTCTGTTAGTGCTGAATGTCCCGTAATAATTTGACTTAAACTTGATGAATAAATTGCTCTGACTTCAGGTGTAGTGCTTGTCATAAGCGCATTTAGATATGCATTAGCGGCTCCCGTAGCTGAAGCAATTAAATTCTTAGCAATTACTTCATCCGATATACCTATGTTTTCTTTGGCCATGTTTTCAAAAAATGACATTTAATGCACCTCCTTGGTCTGAGTAACTCTGTTTTCAATGATAAATTGTTGTAAGCCTTTAATTCTGCCCTCTGTCGAAAGGGTTGCCGATTCTGACTGCTTTTTTAATTCATCGTCTTTAATAAGTCTTTGCATCGCTCTTGTAACAACAAGCCCATTGTTTTCCATGTCAAGGAGAGTTGACATAGATAATAATTCGGTTTCAGAAAGATTTCTCATGAACCATCCTCCATTCTTATTTTATGTTTCAGTATTATTCTTTCGTTTAATAGTTTGTATGATATCCAATTAATCTATACAAATATTTTTTTCATTTAACTTTTTTTGACCATTCCATGAGATACTCAATATAACCGGAATCTTCGTTGGGTTGTTCTTTTTTGATAATAAAACCGCAATGCTTGTAAAATTCCACAGCAGATCTATTTTCTTTATAAACACACAATTCGAGGCATGGATATAATGATTTACAATAATTTAGAAGCTGTCTACCGATTCCTTGTCCCTGACAGTCGTTTAATACAAAAAGTGCCCCTATAAATGAATTGTTGATAATGCTTATAAATGCCTTCACAATATTTTTTTCTTCATATACGAAAGTATCCGAATGGGGTATATATCGATTCTTTACAACATTATAATTCTCCATCCAATACTGCTCCGGGATAAAACTGTGTGCCGTAATATTGGTTTTAAGCCATATATCCATGACTTCTTCTATTTGTGAATTATCCAATTGCCTAATCTTACCCATATAAGCCTCCTCATTTTAATTTATTTATTATAACTTTAATATTAAAATTTTTTCAAATAATATGGCAAAGTAAAGAAAAGAACATTCAAATTCGAATGTTCTTTTATGCCATACAATTCATAGTTTCATTTGTCAAAAATTATATAATAAATATATCGTCCATTTTCAAATTTGTATGTTAACAAAAGAATCATAGAATAATCCTGACAAATATCCCGGTTTTCAATTTATACTTTTTCCTACAAACCCCTGTGCAGTACCGTCTTATAAATTATAATATAAGGAAAACTCTGCCGGGTGAGGGATCTGGTTGAACTCTTTAACCTCACTTTTTTTCTTCTCCAGCCATATATCTATTAAACGTTTGGAGAACACGTTTCCATTTAACAGAAACTCATAATCATTTTCCAACGCCTCTAAAGCTTGATCCAGAGACGTGGGGAGCGCCTTTATTTTAGCTTGATCCTCTTTTGAAAGATTATATAAATTGATATCATAGGGACCGTAACCTAATTTAGACGGATCCATTTCTTGTTTAATACCGTCAAGCCCCGCCATTAATATTGCTGCATAAGCATAATATGGATTACAGGTTGCATCCGGATTTCTTATTTCAAAACGTTTTTGGTCAGGAGTTCTCGCATAGTCAGGTATTCTTATAACTGCACTTCTGTTGGCTGTTGCATAGCAAATGCTTACAGGAGCTTCATAACCTGGAACCAGCCTTTTATAAGAGTTCGTACTGGCATTGGTCAAAGCACATAGTGCAGGCGCATGATGCAACAAACCTCCAATAAAATAAAGTGCTGTCTTACTTAAGCCGGAATATCCATTTGCATCATAAAACACCGGATTTCCGTCTTTAAATAGGTGCATATGAACATGCATCCCGTTTCCGGCTTCTCCCAATAGCGGTTTCGGCATAAATGTCGCACTTTTTCCTGCGCAAAAAGCAGTATTCTTTATTATGTATTTAATAATCATTGTCTTATCGGCCATCTCGCTCATAGATCCTGATTCTACTTCAATTTCCAGTTGCCCGGGCCCACCTACCTCATGATGGTGATATTTTATTTCTACCCCTCTCTCTTCCAGCAGCATACACATTTCGCTTCTCAAGTCATATAATATATCCATTGGTGGTGTTACATGATATCCGCCTTTTATAGGTATTTTAAATCCTAAATTAAAATCTTCAATGCCTGTATTCCATTCAGCTTGTTCTGCATCAATCTGAAAACCTATGCGATTTTGATTGGTCTCATAGCTGACATGATCAAAAACATAGAACTCAAATTCAGGACCAATTTTCAATTCATCTGCAACTCCTGTAGATTTCATGTATTCTTCTGCTTTTTTTACTACGGCACGAGGGTCCTGATCAAACGGTTGAGGTTTATCACCTGTCACAAAAACATCGCCAATCATAGAAATGGTAGCCACCTCGCAAAACGGATCTTTGAATCCTGATGATAAATCCGGAATAAAAACCATATCGCTTTTTTCTATCGGTGCATAGCCGTAATTTGAGCCATCAAAACCAATCCCATTTTCCATAATTTCTTCACTCAGTCTTTCTACCGGAATCGTAAGATGGCGCCATTGACCCCAAATATCAATCATTTTAAAATCAACCATCTTGATATCGTTATCATTGCAATACTCTTTCATTTGATTTAATGTACTAAACATTATAGACCTCCTTTATTTAATAAAATGTTATTTCATCTATTAAAATAATTAATAAAAATTGAACTATTTATCAGTAAACATTGTATAGACATCATGCACTTAAAAATAATTATAAGGGAAAATATATATTTTAACAATAAATTTTCTGTAACCTTTATATGATATGATGTATTGTTCAATTTATATTTGCTCCCAAGGTCTTTGCAGCTTCATGTTTATTGTAATTCATAAACTTTGAAAAGCTTATTATGCACTATATAATTGGTAGTAAATACCACCCTTTGTCATTAATTCTTCATGATTCCCTTGCTCTTCGATTCCCTTCTCCGTCAAAACCAGTATGCTGTCTGCATTGCGGATTGTAGTCAGTCTATGGGCAATGGTAAAAGTTGTTCTCCCTTCGGCAAGCTTTTCCAGAGATTTTTGGACCAGACGTTCACTTTCATTATCAAGTGCAGATGTCGCCTCATCCAAAATAAGGATCGGCGGATTCTTAAGGAAAACCCTTGCAATACTGATTCGCTGTTTCTGTCCTCCTGAAAGTAGTACCCCTCTTTCACCTACAAAAGTATCATATCCATTCGGCAATTTCATGATGAAGTCATGAGCACCTGCCTGTTTTGCAGCCTCTTTGATTTCCTCTTTTGAAGCACCCGGTCTGCCATACTCTATGTTATTGAAGACAGAGCCGGAAAAGAGATAAACATCCTGCTGTACCATCCCGATTTGTGACCTGAGGGAGTGCAGTGTAATCGTTCGTATATCCCTTCCGTCGATAAGTATTCTACCTGATGTCACATCGTAAAATCTTGGAATCAGATTGCAGATTGTGGTCTTTCCTCCTCCGGACGGACCTACCAAAGCAATATTCCCTCCCGGTTTGACATGGAGATTTATGTTGGAAAGAACATGTTCTTTCTTGTCTGAATATTTAAAGCTTACCTGCTCAAAACGGATATCTCCGACGACTTCACCAATGGGAGTGGCATCTTTAACATCCTTGATCTCCACAGGCGCATCCATTACCTCAAAAAAACGCTCCACACCTGTCATACCGCGTTGAAATTGCTCGGTAAACTCCACAATCCGACGGACAGAAGCTAAAAGAGTCGTTACATACAGTAAATAAGCGACCAAGTCGGCAGCCGTAATCTTACCCTTTATCATGAATAATGCTCCGGCAACCACTACCGTAATATACATAATACCGTCAAAAAGCCTGACAGTACTGTGAAAGCCTGCCATATACCGATATGCTTCTTTTTTTATGATGAGAAAGCCGTTGTTTCCCTGCCTGAATTTATTTTCTTCGATATCTTCATTTGTATAGGATTTCACTACTCTCATTCCCAATAAGCTGTCTTCTACCTGTGCATTGATCTCGCCCAGCTGGTTCCTCGATTTTTTAAAAGCCTTTCGCATTTTATGATTGAAAGTCATTGAGCAAATTAACATTATAGGGATAATAGCAAAAATAATCAGTGTCAGCCAAAAATTCATGGTGCTTAAAATCACAAAGGCTATGCCGATCTTTAATGCACCAATAAAGTATTCCTCCGGACAATGATGCGCAAATTCAGTAATATCAAATAAATCACTGGTCATCCGGGCCATCAGCTGACCAATCTTTGTATTGTCGTAATAAGAATATGATAAGTCCTGCAAATGGGAGAATAAATCTCTGCGCATATCGGTTTCTATCTTGGCCCCCATAATATGCCCAACCGAAGCCATTATATAATTAGCCGCAACATCCACAATTCGCAACACAAGATAAAGAGCCCCCAGATAAAGAATCAGCTCTAAGGTGAGGCTTTCAATATCGTACATACCTTTTTGAGTAATAAAACGTACAATTAGCGGAAGCACAAGCTCACACGCAGTGGTTAGAGCCGCACAGAATAAATCCAGAATCAAAATCCATCCATAAGGCTTAAAATAAGGTACAAACCGCTTTATCAAATACGTTGTATTATTAGTGTTATTTTTTTTAGCCATATCAATTAATCCTTTTTAAAATATTCCTGCAATACATATTAAAATACAATTGTTCTGTCAAGTCAATATACTTCACAATATCAAAAAATCGAATAGGGCAGGAGTCCTGCCCTTGGTTCAATCAGTTTTTCTATTTTTTATGGTTACAATAGCAACACCTGCTAATATGAAGATGCCGCCAATAAAGAAATTAACATCCAATTTTTCTTTCAGCAAAAGCCATCCTAAGAATGAACCTACAACCGGCTGGAAAAAGAAAAACAATGAGCCTATTCCGGCATCCATGAGTTCCATACCTTTGTTCCAAAGAAAAAATGCTCCGGCAGTCGAAACGATTCCCAGATATAAAACACCTGAAATGATTAAAATACTTTGATAGTAAATTTCATATGAATAAAGTTCCCATATCATTACCGGCGTTGTAAAAACAATTGCAAACAATATGGCATAAGTCGTAATGAAAAGTGACGAAAAACGCTTTGAAGCAACTTTTACATAGACCGATAGCAGTGCCCAAGTAATTGCAGCCCCCGCCAATATGATGCTGCCCAGCAGGTAATCTCCGATATGTATATCCCATCCAATTACAATAACGACTCCAGATGATGCCAAAATTACTGAAATAATCTTTCGAACAGTCAACTTTTCCTTCAGCACAAACTTTGCAAAAATCACTATAAAGGCAGGTGTAGCCGATGTGATCAACGAGCCGGTATGCGCATCCGATAATTTTGTGCCAATGAATTGAAAAGAAATGGATACACAATAACCTATAAACCCAATCCAAGTAATCAGTAACCAATCACTCTTCTTTATCGCCGCACAGCAATCTTTATTCTTTATCCGGAAAGCTTTTAATATAGCAAACAAAAAAACAAAACCTATTATATAACGCAGCCATACTAAAGTCAAAGGCGGAATGAAATCCAAGACATATTTGCTGACAACATACATACCCCCCCACAGACTTGCGGCTAAAGATAAACAAATTGCTCCCAGTAAATTTTGTTTATTCATGATAATACCTCCGTCTATTATAAGAAAATTTTATAAGAGAATTTCCATAAGACGGGGCATGGCTTTTTTACTGTCCGTCCCCGGCTTAGGAACGGACAGCCGGTTGGTCATTCTCGAAAATATCCAAGTATAATCTCATTATTCGGTCCTCCTATGAATTATATTTCCTCAATTATAACATATATTCATGAGGTCTTTTTATCTAAAGGGGATTTCAGGTCTTAATACCTGGGCTTTTGGCTTTCTTGAATGTAATATTCTTCCACACCCTTTTCATCCATACGTTTATTATTGTCCAGCCAACGTTTTTTTATAGTCTCTTCAAATTCACCCTGACAGGGAAATTCATCACATTGAAAGCAAAAATCAACCTTTTTTTCTTTATGACATGTCTTAGCCTGACATTGGACCGGACATTTCACATGCTCGCTTCTGCATCCGCCGCATGAAGCTCCGGCAAATTGATCCAGCATGGTCTCAAAAGCATCATATCCCACGTAGGAGGAGCTAATTGCTTCTCGAAGTTGAGCCACTCTTTTGTAACCGCTCAATAAAGATTTTAGCTTTGAACTCAATACTTTTATTTCCCCGTCTTCATAATCTGCACATCTGCTACAGTCCAATCCGCAAGGCGCAATGTTTTTTACGATTCCTTCATATTTCATTTTATCATTTTCCCCCTTATTAAATAATCATCGTTTTTATTATACCATCATAATACCTTATCACTACTGTTTTGTTAAATTCATACAAAAAACTTAGAATTGCTTAAACAAACGTTTTATAGTTTAATATTTAAAAAAGAACCGTAATTTAACGGCTCATTTGATGCTATTTTTTTCTTAGGGGTTGATATTATAAGTCTCCAGACTTGAAATCACCTTATAATCACCAGATATAAATTCTCTTTTGACCAGCCCAATCCCATCCTTAAAATACTCAAATATCGTTGAATTTTGCCCTTTGATCTCTACTTTGATACAGCTTTGAAATTGACCTGCAGGTGTATCGATTGTAGCATCTGTCCCAACGATTTCTCTTATATCGATTGGACCCTCCCAAGTGGTTCCTGTTTCAATAGGTGTTTTCAAAATAATTGTGTTGTCGTCGGATTCTTCATCAAGAAAATTGGTTTCTTCATATTCTTCACCTTCAAAAAAAATACGAGTTATTTCATTTTCTGAAATTTTAAAAACTGATGCACTTACAGTGCCTCCATTGTCTTCTTTGATCTGAGCCAGATTTTCTTCAACATACAGTACTTCACGAGTAAATGATGCATATTCGCTACCCTCACCCATGTACTTCCAAGTACTTCCTTGTGTAAGCGGGAAATAGTCACTAAGATTTGGTGCATCTGTTGATTGCTGCTCTTCTCCTTGCTGCTCTTCTCCTTGCTGCTCTTCTCCTTGCTGCTCTTGTTCCTGATTATCAATATTAGTACAACCCATGGTGAAACTAATAATACAAATAAAAAGAATCAATAAAAATACTAAACATCGTTTCAAATTCTTGCCCTCCTATATATTTAGTGTCTCAATATTAGTATTTTTCCTTTTAAATATAATATTCCTTGCTATCTAAAAACTCTTACACATTCTTATTATTAAATAGAACTGTCTTCTCTGATATATCCTCTTACATAATAAGTTTTCATATATTCTTTTTTTGGTTTTCTTGCAACTTTTCCAACAATATATTTTCCATATTTAAAAGTGTTAATAAAATAGGTAGTAAATATAGAAGCCAATACACTTACTATAAATAAAAAAGCCAACGTGATATATGGATTCCAGTTAAGAAACGATATGGATTTTAGATATGTCTTCATTAAATACAAAAAAATCATATGCAAAAAATAAATCCCAAAGGAATAACGACTGATAAATATTAAGAGGTTAGGGATTTTTGTTGCCTTATTTGCAATATAATACAACAGGAATATGATACTTATGGAAAAAAAGATCATATCAATTCTTTTAGAGCTATTGTCACTTATTATATCACTGTAATACATAAAAAGAACTAAAATAGCTGTAATAAACGGCAGAGAAATAATTTTTGTTCTATAAGATTCTGAATTTTTCAGTAAAATATCATAATGCTTCCCACAATAGAATCCTACTGCAAAATAGAAAATCCAAGCCGGAAAACTTCCCCAAGAAAGTGCCATCCATATAGTTTCCCCATAAGGAACGATGGTTGGATTAACAAAATTAAAAAAAGCTAAATACAACATATTTATAATTAATGTGATCAAAAGAACTTTTTTCGGAGAAAAATTGTTCAATTTCTTATGCAATAGAATATGCAAGAAATAGAATTGAAAAATTACAATAATAAAGTATCCATGCCGATAAAATCCGAAAAATATGTTTTTAAGCATGTTTAATATAAAAACTGTAAATATGGCATGATTTTGGAATCCCCCTGTTTCATGTGTCATTAGAATTGCATAGACAAAACACATTGAAAAGTAGGGTAATAGAATCAATTTTACTCTCTTTTTTAAAAAATCATTTGGTACTGCTTCCGAATACGAATAAGCCAACAAAAATTCAGAAAGAAAAATAAATGTAGGTGTTCCAAAAGTTAATAATAACCGTAATCCCATTAATAAATTTTCATGATAAACTGTTATTGTCAAATCATCGAATTCCATTACTCTCGTTATTGAGTGCAACAAAACGACACATAAACATGCAATACTTCTTACCAAATA
>CAZKKX010000081.1:0-10953 GCA_964553505.1 uncultured Eubacteriales bacterium
AGCAGATGTTATAATATAATTCGAGGACATATTTTAACGGAGGCAATTGAATGAGAGAATCTAAAAGATATTTCAGCGCTTATCTCTAAAGAGATTAACACATCTTTCAAACTGAATCTAAGGAGATAAGAAAGGATTATTATGAAAAATGACAATCGTAAACTTTTAGGTACTATTTTTATATTGATTACAACCATTAGCTACGGAATTCTTCCTGCAATTTCTCAACTTGCTTACAGGGAGGGTGTTGCCGTAGAAACCGTATTATTTAACAAATTTTTTTATGCCTGTATTCTTATGTGGGCTTATATTGGAATCAAAAGAATCCCCTTTAAGACAGATAAAAAACATTTTGTTTTTTTAAGTTTTGTTGCGTTATCGTATATAGGAATTTCTACTACTTTATATGAAGCTTTCAAATATATTTCAGGCTCCATCGCAACTATTCTGTCTTTTACATTTCCTGCGATGATTATTGCATTGGAAATGATAACGGGACTGGAAAAACCTTCTTTTAAAAAAATATTGGCCCTGATGGCTTCCATGGCAGGCCTTATTATTATAGTTTGGGACAGTAATATCGATTTGAATATGAAAGGTGTATTTTTTGCATTAGGGACAGCAGTGTGTTACGTTTTTTACACTATGGGACTTTCGGAAAAGCGAACTAAAGAGATGAATTCCATGGCTGTTGCAGGATATGTGCTACTTTACTCGACTCTGTTTAATTTCTTAAGATGTTTTTTTTCGGGTGCGGCCATGTTTACCAAAGGAATGGGTCAATTCAAATATATCGCTGTTTTGGCTGTAATCTGTGCATTTGTTGCTATTTTATGTTATGCGGCAGGAGTAAAACTTATCGGACCCGGCACTGCAGGGATCATCAATACATTTGAGCCTGTTTTTGCCTGCATCTTCGGGTATCTTTTGGTGGGCGATATCTTGACAATCAATACTCTTGCGGGGTCATTTCTTATTTTGTTTGCGATACTTATTGTAAATATTAGGGTTAGAAAAGAAAAACTGAACGAAGGAAAGGTTTAATAGCATGAAAATAGTGTTTTCAGATATTCAAACTTTAGGATATAAAATGGATTTAAGAAAATTAGAAAAGCTTGGTGAATTGAAAGTATTCGATAATCTTTCCGACGAAGCTTTGAGAGAGGCTATCTCTGATGCAGATATATTGATCACTAATCAAAACCGGCTTTATGTTTCAAACTTACAATTAGCCGACAATCTTAAACTGATATGTCAGGCAGGAACCGGATATAATAATATAGATATATCTTATTGCAGAGAAAGGGGAATTGCTGTAACTAATGTTCCTGACTATGCAACGATAAGCGTTGCTCAACATACTTTTTCGATGCTTTTTTATTTATTATCACATTCCAGATATTATGATGATTATGTTAAGACAGGAAAGTATTCTTCAAGTTTCAACCTGCATTGGGGCAGAGATTTTTATGAACTTGAGGGAAAGACATGGGGTATCATTGGTATGGGGAAAATCGGGAAAAAGGTTGCAGAGTATGCCAGTGGATTCAATTGTAACGTGATCTATTATTCTACAACAGGGAAAAATCATGGTCATATGTTCAACAGCGTATCGCTGGAGCAATTATTACGAGCATCAGATATCGTTTCGATTCATGCGCCGTTAAACGAGAATACCCGAAATTTGATAGGCTTAAGAGAAATAAAGCTAATGAAAAAGAGTGCCATTCTTTTAAATCTTGGAAGAGGAGGCATTATCGCGGAAAGTGACTTGGCTGAGGCTTTGAGTCAAGATATTATTTTTGCAGCAGGTCTGGATGTCTTAGAGAAAGAACCTATGTCTGAAAATCATTCACTTAATATAAAAAAGATATATAACCGTATTTTTGTTACGCCGCATATAGCTTATGCCAGTGTGGAAGCAAGGGAAAGATTAATGAATACCATATGTGATAACATTATATCTTTTTGTGGAGGCGGAAGGAAAAACAGGGTGGAATCCATAATTTGATAAACCTTATATTTTTTGATAAAATGAGTTAAAGGTTTTGTTTTGTTGGGGGGATCATATGTATTCTGAACATGGCATTAGCAGAGTTCTGGAGCCAGAGAATGTTTTTCCTGTTTCGGCTTGGAGGTTAGACAACAATGAAGAATTACATTCGGATGAAATACGTATCAAGGTTAAGCGGCTGCATATAGAAGCCGCAAATTTCAAACAGATATGCAATGAATGTCATAATGATACAGAAAAAATAAAAGAAAAAATTATTTCTATTGTTGAAAAGAGGGGGAAGTTTCATAACCCTTTTACTGATACCGGAGGCGTTCTTTACGGCATTGTAGAGGAAATCGGTAAAGATTATGTAAATGAAAGCGGCTTGTCGGTAGGAGATGAAATAATTGGTTTAGCTTCGTTGACAATATTACCTCTTAAAATATATGAAATAATGGATATAGATTTTTTATTTCGCCAGATTGAAATAGAAGGAGCCTGTATTTTTTACAGTTATTGTCCTATTATAAAGAAACCTGAAAATGTGCCTACGGAAATCGCTTTATTGGCATTTGATGATTCCGGATCTATTATTCATATTTCTAAAGAGGCAGAAGATGCTGATAAAAGTCTTGTGGTGGGCAATGATGTTCTGAGCATGGTATTATATGGGTATGCCATTAAGAATGCAAGAAATTTTAAATGTAAGCTTGTTGGTGTGATTGACAAGGGCAGTGGCTATTCCGCTATGAAACAGACCGATAAAATTTCGCACAATATTAACAGAATATTCGATAAAATATATGAATTGGATATTTTGAAGCCATTAGAATGCATAAATATACTTGAAGATGATCAAGAGAGCCTTTTTGATTTGAGTGTAAATTGTGCAAATATTCCTGGAGCAGAGACTATAAATGCATTAATGACCAGAGCGGAAGGCTCTATATTTTTCCCAAGTCTGATTAATAACTACGGCAGCGCATTATTTATCTGTGAAGGCATAGGGCGTAATTGTAATATTCATTGTTCCGAGGGGTATATGGAAGGGTATAAACCTTTTATGATTAAACTGCTAAAAGATATGTGTATACCCATCAAAGAAATAGCAGAAGCAAGCAAAGCATTAAGAGAAGTCTATACACAGCCGGTTGAAGATATCTCTTTAAAAACTGCTAATTATTATTATAAAAAAGGATTGATTGATGATTTCATATATTGCAGCAGCGCAATGGATAATGTACTAAATGAAGCAATTAATGTAGCCAAGTATGATTGTAACGTTCTAATTAACGGAGAAACAGGAGTTGGAAAAGAAAAAATTGCATCTATTATTCATAAAAACAGCAACAGAAGAATGAACCCCTTTATTAAAATTAACTGTGCTTCTATCAATGTTAATCTTTTAGAATCGGAATTTTTCGGTTATGAGAAAGGTGCTTTTACAGGTGCTGCAAGTACCGGAAAACAGGGTTATTTTGAACTTGCCAACACAGGAACCATATTTCTTGACGAAATTGGAGAATTACCTTTGGACCTTCAGGCCAAGCTGTTGCGAGTAATCCAGGAAGGAGAATTTTACCGGGTTGGCGGAATAAAGCCTTTCAAGATTAATATAAGAGTTATTTCTGCTACAAATCAGAATCTAGAAAGGATGATTGAGAAGAACCTGTTTAGAAAGGATTTATACTACAGGTTAAATGTATTTCCAATAACCATACCACCGCTTAGAGAAAGAAAAGAGGAAATTATCCCTCTTGCAGAATTCTTTTTAAAAAATTACGAAGAAAAGTATAATTTAAACATTTCTTTTGATAATAATGCGCTTTATTATTTGTCGGAATACGATTGGCCCGGTAATATCCGGGAATTAGAGAATATGATTCAGAGAATACTGATAAACTGTAAAGGAGAAAGGATTACGGCTTTTGATATTTTAAAAGAGCTAAATAAAGACTTGATAGGTCAGTTAAGGGAATTTAAACCTGAAGAATATGACCGTATTCCATTAAAGACAATTCTTTCTTATTATGAAAAAGAAATGATTGAATATGCGATGAAAAAGAATGTTACTACACGAAGGGCTGCTGAAGCCTTAGGCATCAGTCAGACACAAATAGTAAGGAAAAAACATGAATATAAAATCAATATGGATTAATAGAATCAAACCCATACGAGACATAAAGTTATTAAGTTCTTTATATAGATTCAAGTTATTATTTAATTCAAATGGTGTCATTTAATAAATGGGGTGATGGATTGTTTTTGAATTATGGAATAAACAGGGTTTTAGAACCGGTAAATGTTTTGCCGATTTCCTCTTGGCGTCTTAATAATAAAAAAGAGATTTATAACAACGAACTTCTAATCACGATTAAAAGGCTTCATATTGAAACCACTAATTTTAAGCAAATATGTATAGAATGCAGTAATGATACCGGAAAAGTCAAAGAAAAAATAATGGATATAGTGACAAAGAGGGGAAAACTTCATAACCCGATTACCGATACAGGAGGGATTGTTTTTGGAACTATTGAAAAAATTGGAGAGAAGTATCGTAATAAGAATGGTTTGTCTGTTGGTGATGAAGTTATCTGTAATACTTCTTTGGCGACCATTCCTTTATATATCAGCAAGATTACCAGTATAGATTTCACATTGGGTCAGGTTGAAGCCGAGGGCTATGCCATAATTTTCAACAATTGCCCCATAGTTCGAAAGCCTAAGGATGTTCCAATCAATCTGATTCTTTTTGCTTTTGATGAGTCAGGTTCTTTATATTCAGTTAGTAAACTGGCGAAAAATAAAAAAAATTTCCTTGTAGTCGGAAGTGGAATGATGACCAGCCTGCTTTATGGTCGTGCCATCAGAAAAGTTGCCGGAAAAGGGGCAAGGATAACTTGCGTTCTTGATCATAAAGCGGACTTTATCTTTAAAGGAAAAGAAGGGGAGAATTTACTATTAGAGACATTCAATGAAATTTTATATCTGAATATTTTAAGACCTGTTGAATGCCTTGAAAAAATGGATTTAAAAGAATTGGTGGATCTCAGTGTAAATTGTGCCGATATACCAGGAGCAGAGACTATCAATGTGCTTGCTACAAAACCAAAAGGAACTGTTTATTTTTCAAATCTTATCAATAATTACAGTATTGCTCTTTATGTTACTGAGGCCATTCCTCGAGAAGTGGAGATTAAATGTGCAGACGGATTCGTCGAAGCATATGATGATTTTAGCATTCAAATTGTTAGGGAAATGGCTGGATCACTGCATAATTTTATAAATGATCCTTCCAGGAAAAACCCCGTATCTTTTCATAAAAATAAAATCTATCATGATACAAAAAATATGACCGATGATTTTGTTTGCGAAAGCAGAGCCATGTCCATTGTGTTAGATGAAGTGCTTAGCGTATCAAAATATGATTGTAATGTATTGATTATCGGAGAGACAGGGGTAGGTAAAGAAAAAATTGCATCCATTATTCACAAAAACAGCAATAGAAAAATGCAGCCTTTAGTCAAGATAAATTGTGCTTCCGTTGCAGAAACTCTTCTTGAATCCGAGTTTTTCGGATATGAAAAAGGCTCTTTTACAGGTGCCAATCTTACTGGGAAAAGAGGATATTTTGAGGTAGCCGATAATGGCATTATTTTTCTGGATGAGATAGGTGAACTTCCATTGGATCTTCAGGCTAAACTGCTGAGGGTCATTCAGGATGGAGAGTTTTATAAAATTGGTGGAACGAAGCCTGTGAAAACTAATGTGAGAATTATTTCGGCCACGAATAAGAACTTGGAAAAGATGATGGAAGAAAAGAGGTTCAGGAAAGATCTTTATTATCGGTTAAATGTTTTTCCTATAAGGATACCGCCTCTAAGGGAAAGAAAATCTGAAATCCCTGCCCTTGTGGAAAGTTTTACCGATAAGTACAATGATAAATTTGGTATGAATAAAGTTGTTATTTTTGATGCGCTTCAGTACCTGCAGGAATATGATTGGCCGGGGAATATCAGAGAGCTTGAAAATATGGTCCAAAGGCTACTGATTAATACCAAGAAAGAACGAATTGAAACATTTGATGTTATGAGAGAAGTTCATAATAATTTGTTTAATAAGTTAGCGGCCGATGAATTGAACCATATGGAATCCGATACACCTATTTATCTAGAAAGAATGATTGAAAATTATGAAAGGGAAATTATAAAATTTGCCCATAATAAATATCAATCATCTCGAAAAGCTGCAAAAGCTCTTTGTATTAGTCAGACTCAATTTATCCGTAAAAAGAATAAATATGGTATAGGGTGATTCGATATCGGTGCTCATAAAATAGGAAAAATGATAAAAAGAGTTCGGAATTAGTTTCATAATTATGTAAATAATTCGTTAAATATAATAAAAACAAGGCTCGGGGACGTACATAAGAGCCTTGTTTTTATTTGGCATGCATATTGCTCTTATAATCATTTAATAAAAGAGGCTGATGGTCAGAGTTGTATTCTGAGATTTTCAGCTATCCCATCACCGCTATAAAAGGAGGGAATGTACATTATGCAGAAATACAAGTTGTTTGAGCTTTGGAAAGATATTACTGAAGATGAGTGGAATGATTGGCATTGGCAGGTTAAAAACAGAATTACGAATGTTGAACAATTAAGCAAAGTAATTAATTTAACAGAGCAGGAGAAAAATGACATTAATGTTGTTCTTAAAAAATTCAGGATGGGAATCACGCCTTATTATGCTTCCCTTATGGATAAAGATGATCGGAAATGCCCCATAAAATTACAGGCAGTGCCCAGAATAGAAGAGTCTCATACAAGCAAATTGGACATGGAAGACCCGCTCCATGAAGATACGGATTCACCTGTACCGGGATTGACGCATAGATATCCGGACAGAGTATTGTTTCTTATAACAGATCAGTGCTCCATGTACTGCAGGCATTGTACCAGAAGAAGATTTGCAGGTCACAAGGATCAGGAAAAGGGAATGGATGCTATTGAAAAATGTATAGAATACATTCGAAATACACCCCAAGTAAGAGATGTACTTTTATCAGGAGGAGATTGCCTTTTAGTATCTGATGAGAAACTGGAATACATTATAAAACAATTAAAAGACATTCCTCATGTTGAAATAGTGAGACTGGGATCAAGAACACCTGTGGTAATGCCTCAGAGAATCACCGATAATTTGGTTAATATGCTGAAAAAATATCACCCTGTATGGTTAAATGTTCATTTTAATCACTCCAAAGAAATGACGGACGAATCTATGAAGGCTCTAAAAAAACTTGCAGACGCAGGAATTCCGTTGGGAAATCAATCCGTACTTTTAAGAGGAGTAAATGATGACCTAAAAGTTATGAAAAAATTGCTTCATGATTTGGTCAAGAATAGAGTCAGACCCTATTATATATATCAATGTGATATGTCCATGGGCATCGAACATTTCAGGACAAAAGTAGCAAAAGGCATTGAGATTATGGAGGGATTAAGAGGACACACTTCCGGATTTGCAGTTCCGACTTATGTTGTGGATGCGCCCGGAGGAGGCGGGAAAACGCCTGTTATGCCACAATATCTTATCTCAATGTCTCCAACAAAAATTGTTCTCAGAAATTATGAAGGGGTTATTACTACTTATGCAGAGCCTCAATACAATGAGAATTTTGATTTTAGTAAAACCGATGAATTTGAAGGTGTAGCCGGTTTGTTGGAAACAGATAAACTGTGTCTTGAACCAAAGGAACTTGCCAGAGAAAAAAGGCATAAATAGTCATATAAGACTCAAAGAATAGTTAGAATGTCACTGAAAGATTTACTATTTTCAGTGATAATAAATAAATTTAGTAAGGATGGTGAGAAAATGCAAGTTGAAAATCAATTTGGAAAAATCAAAACCGTCAGTGAAGCAATGGAAAATATCAAAGACGGTATGACACTCATGATTGCCGGTTTTGGCGGGATTGGATCGTCATGTACTCTAATTAATGAAATCATCAAAAAAAAGGTGAAGGATTTAACAGTTATTTCTATTGATGCCGGAGATCCGGATGTAGGACCGGATTATATTATTCAAAATGAGCAAGTGAAAAAACTTATTACAAGCCATATTGGCGCAACACCAACTACCGGTAAATTGATGAATGCAGGCAAACTTGAAGTTGAATTCAGTCCCCAGGGGACACTGGCAGAAAGAATTCGAGCCGGCGGAGTAGGTCTTGGCGGTGTTTTAACAGATGTTGGAGCCGGAACTTTAGTGGAAGAAGGCAAGCAAAAAATTGAAGTAGGCGGCACCACATATTTACTTGAAACTGCTCTGAGAGCAGATATAGCCATTTGCTATGCACAAAAAGCAGATGCCTTCGGCAATTTAGTATATGATAAAACTGCAAGAGGACTTAATCCTTTAATGGCAATGGCTGCGGATATTACGATTGTTGATGCGGAAGAAATTGTTCCCGTTGGAGCTATTGATCCGGAAGATGTTATAACACCCGGAGCATTCGTAGATATTATTGTTCATGGAGGAGGTAAATGGAAATGGGGATGGCAATAAAAGAAAAAATGGCTAAAAGAGCCGCAGAAGAAATTAAGAACGGGGATATTGCTAATTTAGGATTTGGAATCCCTCAAAAAGCAATTCAATATATTCCAAAGGAAAAAACGGTATTCTTTCATGCAGAAAATGGTGTGTTGGGAGCAGGTCCCGCTCCTGAAAAAGGTAAAGAAGATGAAAACTTGGTAGATGCAGGATGTGTGCCTATTACTGCAATACCGGGTGCATCCTATTTTGACAGTGCAAATTCATTTGCAATTGTCAGAAGCGGAAAATTGGATATTACCATTATGGGTGCATTGGAAGTATCTGAAAAAGGTGACTTGGCCAATTGGATTGTTCCAGGCGCCATTGTTCCGGGAATGGGCGGTGCTATGGACCTTGCGAAGAAAACAAAGAACGTTATTATCATCATGACACATACGGATAAGAAGGGTAATCCAAAAATTAAAAAGGAATGCAGCCTTCCTTTAACTGCGCCTCAGTGTGTTTCAATGATTATTACTGATTTGGCTGTTATGAAGGTAGAAAAAAGAGGTTTGGTCTTAAAAGAAATATTTGACACGACTACAGTTGAAGAAGTAAAGGAAAAGACAGGTGCGGACCTGATTGTTGATGAACCTGTAAAAGTTATAGTTTATGAATAGAAAAGGAGTGGTGAGCAGATGAGTAGAGAAGCAGTTATTGTAACAGCAGTAAGAACACCTATCGCTAAGTATGGCGGAAGTCTTTCAAAATTTAAAGATTATGAACTTGCGGGTATTGTTATTAAAGAAGCCGTTGAAAGAAGCGGCATTGATCCTAAGTTAATTGATGATGTATATTTTGGTAATGCAGAAGGCATGCCGGGAGATGTTGCAAGGATAGGTCTGCTGGAAGCAGGCTTGCCTTTAGAAATTCCGGGTGCAACTGTAGACAGACAATGTGCGTCCGGTTTAGAAACCATTCGTATTGCGACTGCGATGATTCAAAGCGGTATGGGTGATGTTTTTGTAGCAGGTGGTGTAGAAGCCGAATCCACAAACCCATGGTTTGTAGAAAAGACAAAAAGGCCGTATTCCTATATGCCGCCTGAATTCACCTATGTAAGAATGTCGCCTCCAAAGGTAGGAGATCCCCCGATGGGAGATACGGCTGAAAATGTATTGGATCAGTATAAAAGTATTACAAGAGAAGATATGGACAAATTTGCATATGAAAGCCATCAACGTTCACTGAAAGCGATTGCTGATAAGAAATTTGTAGATCAGATTGTTCCGGTAACATATAAATCAAGAGGTAAAGAAGTTATTTTTAGCCAGGACGAAAGCCCAAGAGAAGAAACAAATCTTGAACAGCTTTCCAAATTGAGACCAATTTTTAGAAAGGACGGCGAAGTGACAGCCGGAAATAGCTGTCCTCAAAATGATGGTGCGGCAGCAGTAGTCATTATGAGCAAAGAAAAAGCTGATGAATTGAAACTTCCGTATATGCTTATTCCTAAGGCTTTTACGGCTGTAGGCTTAGATCCTCATGTAATGGGATTAGGACCTATTTATGCAGTACGAAAGCTTGTAGAAAAAACCGGAATTAAAATGGATGATGTAGAAATCATAGAACTTAATGAAGCTTTTGCCTCTCAATCTCTGGCTTGCATTAATGAACTTAAATTAGATATTGATCGGGTCAATCCAAATGGAGGCGCAATAGCTCTTGGACATCCGTTAGGAGCAACAGGAACTGTCTTAACAGTAAAATTAGCTCATGCAATGAAAGATGCAAAAAGAAAATATGGTATCGTTACCATGTGCATCGGAGGAGGACAGGGAGCAGCAGCTCTATTTGAACGACCATAAATCATATGGCTTGCAGTAAAATTTAGGAGAAATATAGATCTAACAATTTACTCCAAAAAGAAGGTGTAATTATGAAAAAAGCAGATTCAAATGTTTTAAGCTTAGATTTCTTCCGGGAATATCCATGTATATCTTATGGAAAAGGGATTTACATGTATACGGAAGATGGCACTGAAATAATTGACGGCGCCAGTGGTCCGGTTCTTATGAGTTTAGGTCATGGCATTACAGAAATGGGAGATGTCATGAAGGCCCAGTCAGATAAATTGGCTTACTGCCACAGGGATGATGTTATTACAACTGTATTGAAAGATTCATGTAAAAAAATCTCAGAGCTTTCCGGAAATCATCTGACCAGAATATTTCAAGTAGCAGGGGGATCGGAGGCAACGGAAATTGCAATAAAACTAATCAGAAAACATCAAATATATAAAGGTTGTCAGGGAAAATATAAAATTATTTCAAGATGGCAAAGCTATCATGGTATCAGTAACGGTGCTCTTTCAATAAGCGGATTTTCAAAGAGAAGAGCCGGGTATGAACCATATATGA
>CAZKKX010000082.1:0-3169 GCA_964553505.1 uncultured Eubacteriales bacterium
TTTTTGTGCGGATCGAGACATATTTTTCTGTTTTTCCATATAACGGTTAAAATCTTCTATATTGACCGTAAAACCATTCTCTTTGAGTATTTCTTCAGTCAGTTCCAATGGAAATCCGAATGTATCATATAGTTTAAATGATTTTTCTCCTGATAGGATTGTTTCAGAGTGTGTTTTTAATTCATCCATATAATCATTCAAAATGTTAGTTCCTTGGTCGATGGTTTCCTGAAATCTATCTTCTTCTATTGAAATAATTTTCTCAATATATTCTTTTCTGTTTTCCAGTTCCGGGTAAGCTTCCTTTGAAACTTCAATGACTCTTTTTGAAAGCTCAGCCAAAAAAGAACCATTGATGCCGATTAATTTACCATGTCTTGCAGCTCTTCTCAGAAGACGTCTGAGAACGTATCCTCTCCCCTCGTTGCTGGGAAGAATGCCGTCACATACAAGAAAAGAAACTGAACGAATATGATCTGTTATAATTCTTATAGATACATTCTGTTTTGAATTATCAGATGTGTATTTTTTATTTGCTTTTTCCGCAATAGTATTTAATATATAAGAAATTGTATCTACTTCAAATATTGAATCTACTTCTTGTAAAATACATGCTATTCGTTCAAGTCCCATTCCCGTGTCAATATTAGGGCTGGGTAAAGGTGTATAACTTCCTTTTTCATCCTTATTATATTGTGTAAAAACATGATTCCAAAACTCTACATATCTGTCGCAGTCGCACCCTGGTTTACAATCAGGGTTATCACAGCCATATTTTTCACCCCGGTCAAAATAGATTTCTGAGCAAGGTCCGCAGGGACCGATACCTATCTCCCAGAAATTATCTTCCTTTCCCAAACGTACGATGCGAAGTGGGTCGATGCCGATATGGTTTTTCCAAATTTCATAAGCTTCTTCATCTTCCTCATAAATTGTGACCCATAATTTTTCAATGGGGATATTAAGCTGCTCAGTAACGAATTCCCATCCCCAACTAATGGATTCTTTTTTAAAATAATCACCAAAAGAAAAATTTCCCATCATTTCAAAAAAAGTCGCATGCCTTGCAGTGTATCCTACATTTTCGATATCACCTGTTCTTATACATTTCTGACATGTTGCCATTCTGCTTTTTGGGGGCGTTTCCACGCCCATAAAATATGGTTTTAAGGGCGCCATTCCGGCATTTATTAATAATAAACTTTTATCTTTTTCAGGAATCAACGAATAGCTGGGACGAATATAGTGATCCTTACTCTCAAAAAAATTAAGGAATTTTTGCCTTATTTCATTTAAACCAAGTT
Source organism: uncultured Eubacteriales bacterium (assembly GCA_964553505.1). Taxonomy (GTDB): domain Bacteria; phylum Bacillota; class Clostridia; order Peptostreptococcales; family JAAYPU01; genus JAENZQ01. The sequence goes on from CAZKKX010000082.1 coordinate 1,305, forward strand.
TTTTCAAACCAATTACACCTCCAAAAAATTATAAAGCTCGTCCACTAAGAAGATTATAGGGACGAGTGTATCGCGGTACCACCCTACTTATCATCAGATATATGATGATCACTTTGTCCGATAACGGCGGAAAGCCGTCTTCCCCTATATCAGCACTGATGATTTTCAGGAAAAAAACTCAAAAGTTGCTTCTAATACCTCTGAACGAAGGACTTTCATCCGGCATCCTTCTCTCTTTAGAACAGAATGTACTATACTCTTCTTTTTCATTGTCTTTAAAAATGTTAAAACTATAAAAATTATAACCAAAAAAACCATAGGATGTCAACTACAACGTTAAATTAATGCAAAGGGCACATTATAATATACAGCTAAGTAAAAAACAGGTTGAATAGAAATTATTCAACCTGGGATAGAAAGATTCATATTTTCATACTGTTATTGATCAAATGGTTGCATATCCTGAAGCGTGTCTAAAACATCTGTCATCTGGTCAATTACTTTGTTCATACCTTTATCTACTGATCTTTTTTGACCAGGAGACATTCTTCTGTAAATATTCATACCGGTCATAGCTCCAATCATGCTTCCTGTAATCATACCTGCCATAAAACCGTTTCGGCGCATTCCACTCATCCATCCTTTCTGTTTTAAAAAATAAATAACGTACGTATAATTATTTTGCCTAAATCAGAAAAAAATCATGCAGTGAAAGGATAGTTTATAGAAGGGTATAATTGCCATTTTGATTAAATAATGATTCCGCCACCCAATAGTGTTTCACCCGAATAAAATACTATGGACTGACCGGGAGTTACAGCCCTTTGAGGCTGTTTGAAAACAGTTTTGATAATGCCGGGCTCATTTATAAAAATAGTTGCTTTAGACGGATATGCAGCATATCGTATTTTCGCTTCTGCTTCTACAGGTTTATTAATTTCAAGATGTATAAAATTGTTATCTTTTGAACGCACGATATTTTCTAATAATTCATGATCGTTACCTAATGTAACAGTGTTTCTTACGGCATCGATGTCAGTGACATAGACAGGTTTACCAAGTGCAATGCCCAATCCTTTTCTTTGTCCGATTGTGTAATGTATTATTCCTCTATGCTTACCTAAAATATTGCCGGACTTATCGACAAAGTTTCCTTCCTTAGGTTCATAATGATAATTATTACAAATAAAATTCACATAATTATTATCGGGGATAAAGCATATTTCCTGACTATCTTTCGTTTTTGCATTTGGAAGATTTGCTTTAGACACAATATTTCGAACATGATCTTTTGATTCAATATGACTAAGGGGGAAAAGAACATGCTTAAGGATTTCCTGATTCAGATTATACAGCATATAAGTTTGATCTTTGTATAATGCTGCAGGTTTTTTTATCATGTATTTTTCAAGTGCATCGCTATAATGAAGCTTTGCATAATGTCCGGTCGCAATATAAAAAGCACCAATCTCTTTAGCTTGTTCCAACATGAAGCGGAACTTAATATGCTTATTACATTGCACACAGGGATTTGGTGTTTTTCCCAAGGTATATTCATTGAAAAAATATTTTTTGATTTTATTGCCGAACTCTTGAGAGACATCTTTAAGGATGAGCGATATAGAAAGCTTCTTAGCGACCTCAACGGCTCTTTTCTGAGATTCAGTATTATGAGGACCAAATACATTAAAAAATATTCCATGGACCTCATAGCCTTTTTCTTTTAATATCAAGGCAGCGGCTGTGCTGTCTACACCGCCGCTAAAACCTAAAAGAACTTTATTTTTATCTAATGTCATAATCATCACACTTCCATCAAGGTGTCAAAGGGGACGGTTCTTTTTGACACGACACGTTATTCATCG
>CAZKKX010000082.1:3269-10803 GCA_964553505.1 uncultured Eubacteriales bacterium
TTCCATCAAGGTGTCAAAGGGGACGGTTCTTTTTGACACGACACGTTATTCATCGTGGTGTTCATGGGGATCATAGTTTGGGTCAAATCCTTTTAAGCCTTCAAATTCTAAATTATGTTGTTTTGCATAATTATATACTGCTGTTTTTATAGCTTGTTCAGAAAGTACAGAACAATGTATTTTTTGGCTTGGTAATCCTCCAAGTTCATCGATAACGTCTTTATTCGTTATTTTTAGAGCTTCTTCAATGGTTTTTCCTTTTATCATATCAGTTGCAACACTTGAAGAAGCAATAGCTGAACCGCACCCAAAAGTTTTGAATTTAGCATCTTTAATAATATTATCTTCAATCTTTAAAAATATTTGCATAATATCGCCGCAAACCGGACTTCCAATTGTTCCTTCTGCATCTGGATTTTTCATATCACCGGCGTTATGTGGGTTCATAAAATGTTCTATTACTTTATCATTAAACATAAGACTCATCCTTCCTTAGCATCATAAAACGGAGAAATTTTTCTATATTTATTTATTATGGTAATAATGGTTTCGATAACATAATCTAAATCCTCTTTGGTAGTAAAATCCCCTATGGTAAATCTTATTGAACTTAATGCATTTTCCAATGGAATTCCAATGGATTTCAAAACATGAGAGGCTTGAAAAGAACTTGAGGAGCAAGCAGAACCACTTGAGGCGCTTATTCCCTGAACATCAAGGTATAACAGCATGGTTTCACCTTCCACATAAGAAAAAGTCAAATTAATATTACCAGGAAGTCTTTTTTCAGGATGTCCGTTAAGACTTACATCATCAATTTTTTCAAAAATTTTATTAATGAAGTATTTTCTTAATTCAGTTAGGTTTTCAATGTGTTCTTTCATATTTTCTTTTGCTATCTCGGCTGCTTTTCCAAAGCCTATAATTCCTGGGACATTTTCTGTTCCGGCTCGTTTTTGATATTCTTGAGCACCTCCATGTATATAATTTGGCAGTTTTACCTTTTTATTAATATATAATGCACCGATACCTTTTGGTCCGTAAATTTTATGAGAAGACATAGATAATAAATCGATATTCATATCTTTTACGTTTATCTCCATGTTACCCAGTGCTTGAACTGCGTCTGTATGAAACAAAACACCATGATTGCTGGTTATCTCCCCAATTTCTTTTATTGGTTGAATGGTACCGATTTCATTATTTGCAAACATAATGCTTACCAATATTGTTTTTTCGTTAATTGCATTCTTAAGGTCTTCTAATTTTATCATACCATATTTATCCACATCTAAATATGTGATATCAAAGCCTGAATCGGCTAAGTGTTCACATGTATGAAGTAGTGCATGATGTTCTATTTTGGTAGTTATAATATGATTCCCTTTATTTTTATTGTTATATGCTACGCCTTTTACAGCCCAATTATCGGCCTCTGTGCCTCCTGAGGTAAAAATAATTTCACGCTCTGTTGCGCCTATTAGTCCTGCAATACTTTTACGAGCGTTTGAAATAGCTTCTTTAACTTGACGTCCCTTTTTGTATAGGCTTGACGGGTTTCCATATTCTTCCGTAAAAAATGGGAGCATGGTATTTAAGACTTCTTTTTTCACTGGTGTTGTGGCAGAATAATCCAAATATACTTCTTTCACTATAAATTCATCTCCTTTTATAACCCTTTTTCTGTTAAGTCTTTAAGTGTCATATGGTCTACTACTTCAGTTATACTGTCATTAATTTTTTTATAAACATAATGTGTAACACAAGAGGTGTGTTGGTCACATAAATCACTCTGTTCAACACATTCGGTAGGAGCATAGGAACCTTCCAATGCTCTGATAATATCTCCAACACAAATATTCTCAGGTGGTTTTGCCAGAGAATAACCACCATGAGGACCTCGTGTACTTTTAATCAGTTCGTTTTTTTTCAACAGAGCAATTATCTGTTCCAGATAGCTCAAAGAAATATCATGTTTTGAAGCAATGGTATTTAAAGCAATAGGCTTATTATTATTTATTGCAATCTCATATATTGCTTTCAATCCATATCGAGTTTTGGTCGAAAGCCACATAGTATCTCCTCCTTAATTCCCAGTAACACACTGGGAATTAATCTAAGTATAGTATACCCTTTTTTTATTGTCAAGTAACATTTGAAATAAAAATAATCTCCAATTAGGAGATTATGGATTATGGAGTATAGATTATGGATTATGGATTAAGAGTATGGATTATAGTGGGTAATAATCACATAAAATATAAGAATTGTGATCCTTTACAAGTTCAAAATAATAGGTTGAATGCTCAGAATAAATTCCATGAAGGCCTTCCATAGTCCATAAAATTGAAGCCTGAATGCCGACCTTGTTTTCAATTACTTCATACCTTTGAATCTTTCCAATTTCAATATCCTTAACGATATCTATTTCTGTAGGGTTATATTCCAGCCCTTTCAGGTATGCCAAATCGGCTTTAAGAAGAGGATCATTAATTATTTTTGTCAAAAAAAGTTTTGCTTTTTCATAAGACAATTCACCCAAAGCCACTTTTTCTATAATCTCAATGCGTTCTGTCATAACTTGATTTAATACGTTATATATTCTTTCCTTTCTGAAGTAGTTCAGACTGAATATCATGAAAAACAACAAAATAAAAAGAAGTATCTTATTGATATATCTATCCAAGTTAAAAGTCCTTTCTATTAAATAGTATAGATATATCATAAACTTCATAGTTGAAAAAAATTGTTAAAAGTTGTTGTCAACGTCAGATTTTCTTTTTTTCATCAACGAATTCTATACAATCAAGTTGCTCTTTAAAACTTTTTCTAAACTTTGTTAAATATTCCTCTCTTAATTTGGATTGTTCTAATTTTTCAGATTTTGATAATTCAAGTTTTTTTGATTTGCGTGCTAAGTAATTTAAACGATCGATTTTGTCTTTAGGTAACATTAAACCACTCCATTATATGATAGTATTAATATATCATAACGCATTATTAGGTAAAAAAAAAGGGTGTACACCCTTTTTTTATTTAAACTGCTTTTCTTTCCAATCTTAATTTATCCGCAATAATTGCAATAAATTCGCTGTTAGTTGGTTTGCCTTTATCATTATGTACAGTATAACCAAATAATGAATTAATCGTATCAATTTTTCCTCTGTTCCATGCAACTTCTATAGCATGGCGTATCGCTCTTTCTACTCTACTTGGGGTTGTGTTATATTTTTTAGCGATAGACGGATATAATTCCTTAGTTACGGCACTTAATAATTCTATGTTTTCCACTACAAGGGTAATAGCTTCTCTTAGATATTGATAACCTTTTATGTGTGCCGGTACGCCTACTTCATGAATAATATTGGTAATGTCAGTTTCCAAATCAGATACTTCATTTTCTAATGACTTAAATAAAGATTTTGATATATGTTTTTTGTTGATTTGGCTTGCGCCATCCATTTTTCCGGCTAATTGATAAATTCGCTTAGTAAGAGTATTAAAATCAAATGGCTTTACAATGTAATAATCCGCACCCATATTGATTGCTTTGTGAGTAATATACTCCTGTCCTACAGCAGAAAGTATAATAACTTTTAAATCTTTCTCCAATTGCATAGATGCTATTTTTTCCAAAACGCCAAGACCATCTAAGTGTGGCATTATAATATCTAAAATTAATACGTCTGGTACATCTTCAGATATCATATCAACTGCATTTAATCCGTCTTTTGCAGTCCAAATGACTTCAATTTCCTGTTGCCGGTCTAAAAACTCGGTTAGAATTTCGCAAAAATCATTATTGTCGTCTGCGATTCCTATTTTGATTTGGTCCATAAATGAACTCCCCCTTTTGTTTTCTTTTTAATTGGCATTGTGCCGACTCTAATCAGAATAATTATTATATTCGACAACTGGATAAAAAATCCTTCTCAATAACTGATAATAATTAGAAAAAATATTATTTGTAACAATAAAATACTTAGTTAGCAATATTTAAGTTATTTACAATCTGATTTTGATTTTCGCTTTCGTTTATTCTTAACATCCATTCTATAAAAATTGCATAGCCTTTACTTGGATCATTAACAAATACATGTGTTACTGCTCCTATTAGTTTGCCATTTTGAATAATAGGACTTCCGCTCATACCTTGTACAATACCGCCGCTCTTCTTTAGTAAACGTTCATCAGTTACTCTAATAATCATACTTTTTGTATCCGGTTTAGTTTGATAATTAATTTTTTCAATATATACTTCGTATCTATCTATTTTATTATCTTCAAGAGTTGTTAGAATGTAGGCTTTTCCCTTTCGGATATCGTTTTGATATCCTATAGGAATTGATGTTTGAAACATAGGATTTCGGATATTATTATAGATTTCTCCAAAGATGCCGAATTCAGTATTAAAACGCAATGCCCCGATTGGTTTGTCTGCCTCATAAAATATCCCTTTTATTTCTCCCGGATAACCTGATTTTCCCTGCTGAACTGATAAAACCTTTGAATTTAATATCTCGCCGTCCTGAACATTATAAAGAATGCCGGTGTCTACATCTGTAATGGCATGTCCAAGTGCACCGAATGTTTTATCCAGTGTATTGTAATATGTCAGAGTTCCAACTCCTGCAGTTTTATCACGAACCCAAAGTCCGATACGATAGGCGTTATCCAATTTTGACAAGACAGGCTTAACATTAAAATTAAAAATATTATCTTTTCGTTTAATTTTGATTTTAACTTCATTGGAAGAATCATTAATCAAGCTTTGTACATGTGAAGAATCGTTGACATCGGTACCATTAATAGCCAAAATAACATCCCCTATTTGCAACCCGGATTCGAGACTGGGATTTATATATTCGCCCATACTATTTTCTATTTCTTCCATTCCAACAACTAAGACACCTTTAATATTCATTTTTACGCCAATGGAATGCCCACCTGGGATAACTTGACAATCAGGTACAACACTTACATCAATTTTTTTTATCGGAATTTTACCGAATAAAGTAAGTTCTAATTTTGAATTACCCTGCTTAAGAGGAGAAATATTATATGAATGTCGAATTGTTTTGTTGGAATTGGTATATGCCAAAATTTCATCTTCTGTACTGAAGCTAAGCATAAATGGGAAATTTACATGAAAAGAACGAGTTTCATTTTCAAATATATTTATATTATCAGGAATACTGTAAATGTAATAAGTAAAACTTAAAGAGAATAGCAGAAAAAAAATTAAACATATATAAAAAAGGCTTGATCTAGATATTCTGTACAACAAAATCACACTCCTTATTTTTTCTTTTAGGATTAATTTTGCCTTATTTATAGATGTTTATGCTTTGTATATTTTACTAATGGTATACATAATATATATATTATCAACTTTCAAAATCTTGTAATATTTCTTGAACACCGTCCATATCATATTTTACGATGCCGTCTTTAAAAAGTTCCTGATCCGTTTCACTTAACAATTCAAAATTAATATTCGTTTCTTTAATCATTTTTCGTTCTCCTGATTCATCAAATTCATATATATATATTTTTCTTTCGGATTCTTTTATTAAGTAATAAGGTTCGGAATAAGATTCTGGTTGAGAGGTTACAAATATTTCTATATAATCTTTGCTGATATCATTAATTATCCAATTAGAATAATTTTCTGCAATATGATTTTTTGCTTCATCAACAGATAAATTCACTAAATCCTCCGGTATCTCCAATTGTTGGGTAGAAATTTCATTATTATCATTATTATAAGATTTACAAATGAGTTTGGTATCTGATGAAATAAACGACAGGTTTTTTGTATGGGTGTCCACAGGATTTATTGGATTATGATTCGTTTTTTCATTATTTAAATCAGTATTTCTTCCTGATTTGCTACTTTCGTCTTGATTATCTTCGCTTATATCTGTTTCATTTTTTGAATTCAAGTTTTTAAAATAATCAAGGCTGTTATCATCTAAAATATAACCATATATAAAAAGAGCCAATATAGTTACAATAAATAATTTACTTACGAACCTCCCTTTTTTTCTGTTGCTAAACATTTTCATCACCTCTTTTCAGGAACCTTTTTATAAATAATACAGTGCGTTATCATAGATGCCCGACCAAAAATTACCTTAAAAGTATTATTTACAATTATTTCTATTTTATACATTTGAATTTAAATGGTTCTTGCAAAATAATAGATCTTTTGTAGATTCCGCTACTTGGCATGTTATAGACTCCGCACATGCTAATCGCACCACTTAAAAAAGGTTTACATATTTGGCATGTAAACCTATCTGGATATCTGGATAAGGGAATGAAACAATTTAGTAAATACTTATTTCTTCTTTTATATTTTCAAACTTTCCCTGCCCAATACCAGGTACTTTCATTACTTCTTCAGTTTTTTTAAAAAAACCGTTATTGCTCCTATAATTAACGATTTCTTCTGCAAGTTTTTCTCCGATACCGCTTAATTGCTGCAATTCGAATTTAGTTGCAGTATTTATATTGACTTTTCCAAGTTCAGTATCATTCTGCCCTTTTTTAGGAATATATATATTCATTTCATCAATCAGTTTTTCAGCAAGATTAACACGATCCATGTCGGCTTCCGATGTAGGACCTCCTGCCGCATCCACGGCATCATTAACACGATTATCGGGATTCATTATAACCACTGATGGTACGGTTACTTCACCCATAACGCTGACTTGAATGGAGTCACTACTGTCAGAGATATCATTTATAGGAATGAGACCGGTTATACAGCCTGAATCATCCTGGCTTGGAATAAATATTTTGTTTTCGTCAGAAAGTATTTCAACAACATTAATAACATCGATATTAGCATAATCAGTGAGACCGCCTGCTTGATTAATCACTTCGAAAACACGAGCATCATAAGGAAGCTTATATACACCCGGTGTTATGACTTCTCCTGAAATATCTACATATATTTCAGAGGGCATTTCTTCTTCAGCTTCTTCGCTTTCAATAGAGATATCAGTATTTCCTATCGTATTATCCTGAAAAAGATAAAAACAAAAAGATATAGCAATCAATACAAACCCCAAAGACAGCTAATAAAGCTGTTTATTCGTCATTTTCCTCTCCCCTTTCTCGTTATTTATTATTCTATAATTTAATTCAAAATCCTTTAATTTTTTACAAAATATTGTAAAAAATTATCTCTTGAATATTTTTTTCGAGTATGCTATTATTGATAAGTGACTTGCCGAAGTGGTGGAATTGGCAGACGCGCTGGACTCAAAATCCAGTGTAGGCGACTACGTGCGGGTTCGAGTCCCGCCTTCGGCACCAATAAGAAAACTATAGGTTTACCTATGGTTTTTTTAAATTGAGCGGGACGAGAACCCGCAGGGTTCGAAGAAGCCCTAACACAGAATCTGAGATTCTGATGTAGGTCTTTTGCAAGGCGATAGAAATCGGTGATTTCGTCATCGCTACTGCTCCCGCCTTCGGCACCAATAAGAAAACTATAGGTTTACCTATGGTTTTTTTAAAT
>CAZKKX010000083.1:0-10785 GCA_964553505.1 uncultured Eubacteriales bacterium
ACAGCAGCTTGTCCAGTGCCTATTGTTGTGGCTGGCGGGAAAAAGGTTGCAGAAAAAGATGCCCTGACCATGGCTTTTCAAAGCATTCAAGAAGGAGCGAAAGGGTTAGATATGGGTCGTAACATCTTTCAAAGCGATAGTCCCGTAGGAATGGCAAAAGCTATTGGTGCCATCGTCCATACAAAAGCAACAGTTGAAGAAGCTTACGAAATCTACTTACAAGAGAAAGCCAATAAATAGTTAAGTTTGAGTTCAGGTATCATAATAGTTTGAAGAGAATAAGCCATTATTGTATGAGAGAATTAAAGACGAAGCAAAAAGAATTATAAAAAGAACCCTAAAATCGATGATTTTAGGGTTCTTTTATAACATACGTACAAACTTAAAAAACATAATACTTACAATAGCTTAAGGGAAGGATAGACTTTATTTAGATCCAACTAAAAACATTTGACAATAAAATGTTTTTACTTTAAAATAATTAACTATCTTAATAATAATGAGGTTTATCAATGAAAGACTTAACTCAAGGAAATGAAGGTAAAATTATACTTATATTTGCACTGCCTATGTTAATTGGTAATGTGCTACAACAGCTTTATAATACGGTTGACGGTATTATTGTTGGACGGTTTTTAGGAGAAACAGCATTGGCGGCAGTTGGCGTGAGTTTTCCCATTATATTTCTAATCATTGCACTTTTAATGGGAATTGGTATGGGTTCCAGTATACTTATATCTCAATTTTATGGAGCAAAGGATTATAATAATGTAGTCAAAACTATGGATACAGGTTTGATAGCCAATTACATTGTTGTTATATTTTTGACTATAGTAGGTCTGCTGGTTACAAAACCGCTATTAGTCTGGCTTAAGACACCTCCTGAAATTATTCCCGAAGCAGCAGCCTATTTAAAAGTCATATTTCTGGGTATGATTGGAATAGTAGGGTATAATTATATCAGTGCTATTCTCAGAGGGTTGGGGGATTCGAAAACTCCCTTGTATTTTCTGATTATTGCAACGATCTTGAATATTATACTGGATATTGTTTTTATTATGGTATTACATTTAGGGGTAGCGGGAGCAGCTTGGGCTACTATTATTTCTCAACTATTTTCATTTATCTTTGGTGTTGTTTATTTAAACAAAACGCATTATCTTGTTAAAATTTCCTTTAGAAACTTGCAATTTGACAGGAAGATACTGATGGAAACTATAAGGATAGGTCTTCCCACAGGTGTTCAACAAATGCTTGTGTCTGTAAGTTTTGTAGTACTCCAGGGCATCATAAACTCATTTGGAACAGTGGTGATTGCTGCGTACACAGCAGGGTCAAGAATTCAGGCGTTCGGAATTATGCCGGCAATGAATATCAGTATGGCAGTTTCGGCTTTTGTTGCGCAGAATTTAGGCGCCAGAAAAGAGGAGCGTGTAAAGAACGGATTTACGGCAGGTCTTAAGATATCTGGTTTGATTTCGGTGGTAACCATAGCAGCTATTTTATTGTTTGGCAAGTATATGATCATGCTTTTTAATACAAATCCAGAGGTTCTTGATAAGGGTTATAGATATCTTATGATTGTAAGCCCCTTTTTTATTGTTGCATCTATTATGTTTGTTACAACGGGAGTTTTAAGGGGTGCAGGAGATACTTTGAGTGCTTTGATTATATCCGTTTCAGCATTATGGGGCATTCGCCTTCCTGTTGCAAAACTACTTTCCGGGATGATCGGATATACGGGTATATTTTGGTCTGTGGGAGCGGATTGGTCGGTAGCAGCAATAGCAGCAGTAGTATATTATTTGACAGGAAGATGGAAAAATAAATTGGATGTATCTAAGTTCGGAAAGGAGGGTGGAGAAGATAATGACAGACAACAGAAAGACTGCGGAGGCATTGCACCAAATGATAATCAGAATAAAAAAGGTGATAAAGGCTAATTTAAAGGAAAAAGAAACTTTAAAGGCAACAGAGGAACAATTCAGAACACTTGTTGCTTTAAAGGAAGAAGATGAAGTATACCTTAAGGATTTAAGCACAAAAACCGGTGTTTCCACATCCAGCTTATGTATTATGCTTAACAAACTTTGTGAGGAAGGTTTAGTGGACAGGAAGACAGATATCAATGACAGAAGGAATACTATGTATTTTCTTACAAATGAAGGAAAAGAAGTTTTTGATAAGGAAAAAGAAAGCAGGATGTTAGCTATGATTGAGCTTCTAAATCACCTCAACAGTGCAGAAAGGGAAGCTTTTTATCATCATATACAAAATGTCAATAAGATATTGGAGAAGTTAATTATACGGACATAAGGAGGTATACAAAATTAATGTTCTGGTTTCAGTTCGTATTCTTTCTATAAATACTTCTTTAGTTTTCGAAGTTACTACGTGTGAAGCTTTACGCTTCATTCGAGTTTCTCTTTTAGGAAACATAAAAACAAGCTCAATAATCAAACTTTGAAACGCAGAATTAACCATCCCAGAATGATGTAAATAGTTAATTTCTAAAAAATAAAACAAAACCGCTATACTACCTGCTATTATAAAAGCTACTATTCCTGCAAAAAAATTCAAATCATTAAAAAAATACTTTTCTATTTCTCGTTCATCTTGATCGTTATTTTCTTCCAAAATATTTCTATTCATAGTATTTGCCGAGATACCATGTCTCTAACCATGGAAGGAATTGGCGCCCTCCTTTCATCAAGATATGAAGGTAATTTAATTTACACATGACTCTTCGAAAACGTTCTCTATTGAATTTAAGTCTAAATCTATTAATAGTATAGGGATAATTATAATTATCCCTATACTATTATATAATAAATTAATTTTCTTAACCTATATAACGTATAGTTTATAACAAATCTTTTAGATATGTCAAAAACCAAAAATAATCAGATACTTGGACTCCATTAACTTTAGAATAGTCTCTATACATGAAGTTATTTTCATCATTTATGTCATAATATGTATATAAAGTTGAATCCTCGGTTGGAGCCGTTACATTAATCATGGTGGTTAGAGTAACAGCACTTAAGCCAGTTACTTTTAATGCATATGGCTCAACCTTATTATCGTAAGCAAAACTAACCGCTACATCAAAAGCCAATGAAATGATATTTTAGATATTGTTTTCATAATATCTCTCCTTTTCATTTGAAAGAATTAACTTATAGAGATCTCTTAAGATTATTATATATTCTAATCTATATTTCGACTATATTAATTGAATATCTGGTCTTTTGTATGGTCTAATAGGTGTTAATCTTTTTGTCTACCTTAAATTAAATAGCATCTTAGATAAAAATAAGACTATCTAAATTAAAAATCGCATACTGCTGTATGCGATTTTTAGTGTAATTTAGCTTGAGATTTTACATTTTGCACCTCAAAATTGAACCCGTTAGGAATAGAATTATCTGTTTGCTTTATGCCGGGTTTAGGCGGTAAGGAATTATCAGAAGCAAATGCCTCTGAAACTGCTGATGTACTGAATCAAATTAATCCGGATTTTATTCGAATAAGAACATTTGTAGTGAAAAAGGAATCTGAAATATGGTATAATATTGTAAATAATCAATATTCAGAGTGTTCGGATTTTGAGAAATTAAAGGAAATTAAGTTATTGATTATTGGGCTTAATGGAATCAATAGCATTATTAAAAGTGATCATATCGTTAATCTCCGTGAAAATATAGAGGGAAAATTACCCGAAGAAAAAGAAAAAATGTTAAAGGTTATCAGTGAATTTGAATTAATTTCATCCCATGAAAAAAACTATTTCAGTTAGCAAGACGCATGGGCGGAATAAGAACCATGGATGAATTTGCAAATTTATCAAAACCCGAAAGGGAAGGGTTTGAACAAATATTGATAAAAAATAAGACCGAACAAGAATTTGAAGATATGCTGCGAGCATTACAGAACCGGTATATCTGATAATTTAAAATTATAAAGGAGAGGATAAAATGGCCACCGTACATATAGGCGCGAATAAAGGAGATATAGCGGAAACAGTTTTGCTTCCCGGCGATCCGTTAAGGGCGAAATTTATCGCGGAGAAATTTTTGGAAAATCACGTATGCTATAACCAGGTAAGAGGTATGTTGGGGTATACCGGAACCTATAAAGGTAAAAAAATATCTGTCCAGGGATCCGGAATGGGAATGCCGTCCATCGGTATTTATTCTCATGAATTAATTCAAGAATTTGGGGTCAAGAATCTTGTAAGAGTCGGATCCTGCGGATCTATCCAGAAAGATGTGAAGATTCGCGATGTTATATTGGGTGTAAGCGCTTCTACAAATTCACGATATGTTCATAATTTTGAATTGCCCGGTGATTTTGCTCCTACCGCCAGTTTTGAATTGTTGATAAAAGCAAAAGAGATTGCGGATAGAAAAGGAATACCGGTAAAGGCAGGAAACATATTATCCAGTGATGTTTTTTATGACGACAATCCGGATTCATGGAAAAAATGGGCCAAGATGGGTGTGTTGGCCGTAGAAATGGAAGCGGCAGCACTCTATATGAATGCGGCAAGGTTTGGAGCAAATGCCTTGACATTGCTGACCGTAAGCGATAGTCTTGTAACCCATGAATTAACCAGTTCTGAAGAACGTGAAAAAACATTTACGGATATGATGGAAATTGCGCTTGAATTAGCTTAATTAAGAGGTACCGATATGGACAAACATATATTAATAGGAGTCGCCGGCGGAACGGGGTCAGGGAAAACAACTCTTATAAATCATATTAAGGATATCTTTGGTAATGAAATCATTACATTATGTCACGATTACTATTATAAATGTAATGATCATCTCCCATTTTCCGAAAGAGTTAAGTTGAATTATGATCATCCCAATTCATTTGAGACTGATTTAATGATTGAACATTTGAGAAAATTGAAAAATGGCGAACCTATAGAAAGACCCGTTTATAATTTTGTTGAACATACAAGAATGAAAGATACTATTACCGTTGAACCTGCAAAAGTGATTATTGTTGAGGGAATTTTGATATTTGAAAACAAAGAACTTATGGACATGTTTGATATAAAAGTGTTTGTAGACACAGATGCAGATGTGAGACTTATCAGAAGAATCCTAAGGGATGTAAATGAAAGAGGCAGAAGTATGGATTCGGTTATAAATCAATATTTAACAACCGTTAAGCTAATGCATGAACAATTTGTTGAGCCAAGCAAAAAGAACGCAGATATTATTGTTCCTGAAGGCGGATTTAATACGGTTGCCCTTTCAATGCTTGAGGATAAAATAAGTACATTGTTAAAAAAGTAAGGCAAATGTTTTGCTTTCTTTAATAAGGATAAACTGATAACTGAAAGTTAAGGAAGAGATTTTTGCACAGATTTAATAAAGATGCAAAATCTCCACCATCACTAACCACTAACCCCTAACCACTAACCCCTAACCACTAACCCCTAACCACTAACCCCTAACCCTTGCTAATAGAATGTCATCATCCTTCTCAATATACTGTCATCTCCCACTATATCTCGGATTCTATATAAAGATATAGGGAATGAAGGAAAACCCTGAGCATATGGAGAAAGCTGATATAACTGAAAAAATATTACTAAAGACTTATCGGCAATATAGTAATCCTGTTCCGGGAGTATTTCATTAAAACCTCCAAGAATGAACATATCTCTTTCCTTAATTTGTTGTTGGATTATTTCCGATAATTCTTTTTTATAGGGGCTGCTTTCTTTAAAAAGATTTTTGAGAGTAACTAATTTTCCTGTAACCATATCAAAAGTAAGCCCTTTGATAATGGTAAAGCCATGTGCTCCTCCAGAGTATCCATAGCTGATTAATATAAGGCTGAGTATATTTCTTTCGTTGGTTTTTATTTCATATGATCCCATTATCTCAACATTTGGATTTTGGAGATAACCTTGCTGTAAAAGAAGATAATTGACTGTTTTAATGATCTCATTATTGATTTTGGTTTCTATTTTTTTATCTGCCAATCCTATTACTACAGGATATCTTATTTCCAGATGAGGTTTTTTTATGGATAATGTATGGATCTGCACCGGCAGAGAAATCATATTCAATTTGAACGGCTCCTTTAAAAGAGATTTACTTAATTTAGTATATTTATGTTTTTGATTTTTTGTTATTTTTCAAAACAGGTTTTCCTGAAATTTTGCTAAACTGTTTAAAAGATTACTTGAGGAGTGATTAAAGTGCGTGTATTTTATGCAGTCGAATTCGAAAGAGAAATAAAAGAATATCTTCATGAGAAACTTTTAATTGTGAAAAATAAAAGTGTAAGTGGAAACTTTTCCAGAAAAGAAAATATCCATCTTACCCTGAAATTTATAGGGGAAGTCAGTAATACTGAAATTGAAGCGCTTTCACATCTTTTGGACCAGATTACTGCAGGTAAATATTCTTTTGACTTATTTATGAATCGAATAGGCACATTCAACAGAAGAAATAAAAGTATTGTATGGATTGGAACTGAAAAAAATCAGAAACTGCTTCAACTTTATGGCGATTTGGAAAAAACACTTTCGAAGTCAGGATATAAAGAAGACACAAGAGAGTTTTCTCCTCATATTACTCTGGGGCGGCAGGTCAAGCTTAAGCCGGATGAAAATATAGCGGACATTTCTATTGATGAGACTGCAAAAGTTAATAAAATTTCTCTTATGGAGAGCACAAGAGTAAAAGGTACATTGACCTACATACCGGTTTATACAAAAGAACTTGGCTAAGGTGCTAAGGTATTTTTACTTTTAGAGAAGGAGGTTAACATGAAAAGTTATAAAAAAGAACTTTGGTTTGAGATTAAAGCTCGAAGAGCATTCATAAATATCACACAAGAAGTGGAGAAATGTTTAATGGAAAGCGGTATAAAAGAAGGATTTCTTCTTTGCAATGCTATGCATATTACGGCAAGTGTCTTTATCAATGATGATGAATCCGGTTTACATAGTGATTTTGAAAGGTTCCTTGAAAAGCTGGCACCGGAAAAACCATACAGCCAATATGACCATAACGGATTTGAGGACAATGGAGATGCGCATATCAAGAGAACCATAATGGGCAGGGAAGTTGTAGTAGCTGTAACGGAAGGTAAGCTGGATTTTGGTCCCTGGGAACAGATTTTTTACGGTGAATTTGACGGTAAAAGGAAGAAGAGGGTATTGGTCAAAATCATAGGAGAATGAAGATCCTGAATAACTGAAGAAGTTTCTTATAAAATAATAAATGACGCTATATTCGTCGAATATCCGTTTATCAAAGAAATATTCAACCGGGAGATGGACAAACTTGAATTTAAAGAGAAAGACTTGAAAAGGCTTTCTGAATGCCAAGAAAAAGGAATACCATGTGAATGGTCAGAAAAAAGAATCGAAAGGAGTGAATAACCATGAAAGTAGAAATTTTAGGGCAGGGATGTGCCAAATGCAAAAAAATGTATGAAAATGTATTGGAAGCAAAAGAAGCTCTTGATCTTGAGGCAGATGTGATAAAAGTAGAGGATTTGAAGGAGATTGTAAAATATGGTGTTATGATGACACCGGCTTTGGTCATAAACGATGAAGTTAAAGCAGTCGGCAAGGTGCCTACTGTTGAAGAAATTAAAAAATTAATTGGATACTAACCGGTTTATCATGAGCTTGAAGAACTTTTTTCCGAATTTACTGAGAAGTTGATGAAATAGATGAACTGCATAAGAAATAATGATGATTAGGTCCGGTAGAGGACCTTTTTATCGTTTAGTGAAAATGTGTTGCCAATAAATAACGAATCGGTGCCTGACAGTCGTATAGGATTGAAGTCTTTCTATATATTTAGTAGACTCTATATGACATATAAATATTACTCGTCTTATTAATAACCCTATTTCAAAAGGGTTTTAGGGATTAAACGCAAGTCTCCACGGTATTAGAGATATAGGATTTTTATAAAACTATATCTCTTTTGCTATATTAAGCCTATATACATAAATATACAATCGATAAAAAAATATCCATAAAAGTGCCTGATAGACAAATTGTAAAAATAAAAACAAATATAGAAAATGATATGATAAAATAATGTTATTAACGTTAGTTTTTCACAGGAGGATTTAGATGGGGGATTTCACCGATTCAGTATTGATTGCAATATTCGTGTCCTTTCCTGAAGCGATAATGATGCTTATTATGGGATTCAGTTTGTGCAATGTAAGAATTCATATAATGAAACTCTTGCTGATATCAGGAATCCAAGGCATTGTTGCTTTTATTGTAATTATTTTACATTTTGACAATATGGGGATACAAGCTATTTTACAGTTATTAAGCCTTTGGATTCTTGTTTCAGTTCTTTATAAAATGAAATTTCATAAAGGTATTATACCGGTGCTTTTAGGTTTTTTCACAATTGGAATCCTTCAAGGTATATACTTTCCTTTATCGGAACAAATTTTCGGGACGGATTTAGACAAAGTGGGTGCAAATTTTCAATATACTTTAATAACTTCACTTCCGGTTTATATTATTTTTTTTCTGCTATTGGTAATTGTCATGAACAGGAAAATAACATTTTGTCATATTACTATGGAAAGTGAACACACGAATAGAAAAAAAATGATATAAGTTGTTGCTTATTTTCACTTAATCAAAAGATATAACAAATTTAAATCGTCTGATAGACATTAAATTGTGCCAGTAGAACACCTCTCATATTATTTAAAGATTCTTTTTGCAGCAAAATGTGGTAAAATGTTTAAAAATAAAGTTTTTTGTATGCATTAAGAACATTCATGGGAGGTTGGAATATGTTTGATTCAATTTTAATTTCTATTTTTATATCTTTACCCGAAGCAATTTTAATGCTTTTAATTGGATTGAGCCTTTGTAACATAAGAACTAATATAAAAAAAATCGCATTAATTGCTTTGATACAGGCATTTATAGCATTTGCTTTAAAAATATTCCATGTTCCCTTTGGAGCAAATACGATTATTCAAATAGTTTCTCTATGGATTCTTGTTACAGTAATTTTACACATTAGATTTTATAAAGCTGTAGTGCCTGTATTAACAGGAACTTTTATTGATAATATTATTCAACAGATACTTATTTCAGTTGGTAATTTATTTATTAAATTTGATTTTTCTAAACTAAGTTTAGAATTCCTTTATACATTTATATACAGTATATTTCTTTTTATATTTATGATAATCATTCTGATTATTATTAAAAAAAGGCATTTTGTATTTTGTGATTTAAGCCTGGAAGGTGAATCTGTTGGAGAATAGAAATAAATATATCATACTTACAACAATGCTGATTCAATCAACTTTGTTGATAATTATCGATTGTACAATCGTATCCACAGATTCATTAGATGCACTTAAAAGGAGTATACCTGCTTTTAATATCGTTATTTTTGTTACCACTGTATTGATGTTGCTTTCGCTTAAGAAAGCCAATTATTTCATAAAAAAAGAAATGGAGTTAGAACTAATAAAAAGCAATATGAAAAATACTGAAGATCTATTGAATTTGCTTCGTGCTCAAAGACATGACTACCTGTCCCATATCCAGACCATCGAATCCCTGGTCATATTAAATGAACAGGAGGAGCTGGCGGAGTATATAAAAGGGATTTCGAAAGAGTATCGAATAACCAACGAGATGATTCGACTGGGAAACCCGGTATTGACTGCTATAATTAATACTAAAAAAGAAATAGCAGAAAAAAAAGGCATCTTATTTCATGTAAAATGCAAGAATAAAGTTTTGTTACATGGAGTCAATTCATGGGAGTTGTCCAGTATAGTTTCAAATCTGATAGAGAATGCAATAGAAGAAGCTGCTACATCAAAAGATGAAAAATGGATTAAAATTACAATCAGTTATGTGGATAATAATTTCATTTTTGAAATAGAAAATACCGGAGCAATTAATGAAAAAATTAAGGAAAGCCTTTTTGAACAAGGGGTTTCATCAAAGAGCGATATTGGAAGAGGGTATGGGCTTTTTATAGTGAAGAATATTGTTGAAAAATATAATGGTCAGATTGAATGCAGGCCTAAAGGAAATAGAACAGTTAGATTTAGAGTCATAATACCAAGTGAGGAAGAGGCGTATGGTAAAAAGGTTGTCGGATAAAATTGCTTGCTATATGAGTTGCCAATTGAAATATGACAAGGAAAAAGAAGAAGTTCTTTCCTACGGATTGGAAATTGCCTTGGGAGGTTTGTTTAAAATATTGACGTTGGTAACAGTTTCTTTGATTTTAGGAACCTTCTACTATACCATGATGGGGATGATATCCTTTTCTGCATTCAGAGCCATTATCGGAGGAGCCCATCAGGATACTTACGAAAAGTGTTTTGCAATCAGTATCGCATTATTGCTAATAATAGGGTGTTTAGGAAAAAATATAAATTTTTTCATAGATAAGAATATGTGGGTTTTGTATCTTGTTTTGGGACAGGCTTTATTATCTACTTTGGTATGGGTGCCTGCCGGAACGGAGAAAAAGGAGATAAAGAATAAAAACTTGAGATTAAAGATGAAAGTTGCAGCCATTATTCTTTTGATTATATGGTTTATGCTTATAATTTACAGCTCCAAATATAATTATCATCAATATGCTTTATCCAGCATTTTAGGAGTGTTTTCCGCATTTTTCTTTGTCACGCCACCGGCTTACAAGTTAATGGAAATGAAATTAAAATTTGAGAAGGGGGTAATATGATGTTTAAAAAACCATTATTATCAGCAGCCGCTTTTATGAT
>CAZKKX010000084.1:0-5774 GCA_964553505.1 uncultured Eubacteriales bacterium
AGGCGCATTCTGAATGCCGTCATTCGTCTCAGGTATTCTCGGATTTGTCATAACACTGCACTCCTTTTATTCAATATTATATATTCAAATTTAAATATATGATTAAAAAAACTAATAAAAAGAATCTAGGTTTTCTAAAACATTATTCATCCATCTTACTTCAGCTTCCATATGATATAAAGAATGATCCATTATTGCACCAGCCTGCGGAGGGATTTTAGCTGAGTTTCCATGCTCCCTCTTGTGCTGCGTCAAATAATTGAGTACTCGCTCCATGTTATCCATACGCTGAAGCAAATACTTTTTTATGTCTTCTTTAGGAAGGCTGGTCATGAAAAACAAACCAATATCCAATGAATAATAGGTTTTATTATCAGCTGCCCATAACTTATGAAGCATTTTAAAATAGTCCTTTTTCCCTTTTTCAGTTATCCTGTAGATTGTTTTTGAAGGCCGGTTTCCTTCACGTGTTTCTTCAGCAACTTCAATAGAACCCTCTTCAGCCAATTTGGATAAAGAAAAATAAATGGATCCGATTTTAATATCTGTCCAGTCCCCCATATGATCTTCTATTATATGTTTAAGCTCATATCCGTGCATAGGATGTCTGGATAATAATCCCAGAAGAACCAATCGTATATTTGTCATAATGTACCTCTTTACTCATATGTGTATATTCAAACTTGAGTATATAATACCATATCTTCCTGCCTTTATGCAATAGAATAGTATAATGTTCTACAACTTTGGAACTTTTCCATGGTTTCGGACGGTTCTTTTTGTTTCGCTAATGAAAATGTAAACAAAAATAACCGTCCTTTTTGTTTTTTGTTTAGGGATCTAAAACTTCGGTGACAGTTCCAAAGGAGTAACCTTGATTTCTTAATCTATCTATAATGGTTTGAAGAGCCAACGGTGTTTGAGCTGCTGCCTGATGCATGAGGATAATAGCACCCGGCTCAATATTATTAACTACTCTGTTAATAATTGCATCTACTCCCGGACTCTGCCAATCCAAAGAATCTACAGTCCACATTATTGTTAAATATCCCAGCCTTGCGGCAGTATTCAATACACTTTGATCATATTCCCCAAAAGGCGGCCTAAAGAGATATGGCGTTCTTCCCACAGTATTTCTGATAATATTTCCTGTGCTGACGATTTGATTGGCCACTTGGCTTAAAGACAGCTGAGGTAAATGAGGATGAGTATAAGTATGGTTTCCTATCTCATGACCTGCCTGAGCAATATTTCTTGTAAGTTGCGGATAATTCTCAACCCATATCCCTGACAGGAAAAACGTCGCCTTGATATTATTTCTCCTTAAAATATCAAGAAGAGTATTGGTCTGATTATCTCCGTATGTGGCATCAAAGGTAAATGTGACCATATTCTTAGACGGGTTTCCCCTATAGATAGCAGTGGCATTTTCCGTAAGAGGAATAATTAGCGTCTGCCCCACTCTAATCATGGCAGGATCAGCAATGTTATTGCTTGTAACAAGTTCTGCTACCGTCGTGCCGAACCGTCTTGCTATACGGTATAGCGTATCTCCTTGTTGCACAATATACCTTATTATCCCATTTTGAAAGGGATTTACTGCCTCTTCAGGCATCAGTAATTTCTTTCCTGGGTATATTAGGTTTGGATCTTGAATATTATTTAGCTCAACAATGCTCTCAACGGAAACCTGATATAGACGTGCAATGCTGTTCAAAGTGTCTCCAGGCTGAACCGTATAAATGATTTCCCCCGGCGGTGGTCCTCCCGGCGGCTCCATTTCTTGTACAGGAATAACTATCCTCGTTCCCGGATATATTAAATTTGGATTTATGATATTATTGGCATTGACAATTGCCTGAACCGTAGTGCCGTACAGTCTGGCTATAGCTCCTAAAGTATCACCTGGTTTTATGGTATACATGATTTCAGGCATAAAAAACACCTCCTGTTTTATGATATTCAGGAGGTTTCGTTTCTGTTAGATATTCTCTACAAATTGAACACTAAGCCCATTAGGGTCTTTTACAAAGAAAAATCTGACATGAGGATTGGGCTGAACAGGCTCATTTTTCACTTCAATCCCTTTTTTCTTTAAAAAGTCTATCATTTCATCAACGGTTTCAACTTCAAACCCTATGGAAATACCTTGTTTATTACCGGTTGCTTCTTGATTTGGCCCGCATATCAGTTCCACTTTTGTTTCTCCCTCTCCCAAGAAAGCAATCTCTGTCTCCGGACCTGCATTAAATCTTCGATCCAGTTTTAACCCTACAATATCCCTATAAAAGCTTAAAGATTCATCCATGTTGTTAACGGATATAGTACACCAGCAGAATTTCATTATCTGTCACTCCTCTTATAACTCTATAAAACTCCTTTTGCCCCTTCCTTTTATAATATAATACTATTTTAACACATACGATAAAAATTATTATTAGATGCCCTATTTCCACACTTGTTTACATCTGTTAAATAACTGCTGTCCGATTATACTTTTTTTATACCTTATCAAATAACCAAGTATCTTTAGACCTATTGCTATACTAAATGTAATAATATAATCACTAAATTTTCTCTCCTTAAGTTTTATAGTTTTATCTTATGAAGAGGTCATCAACCTACCTCGATGGTATTTTTTCACTTTTCTTCCTATTGGGACAACAAACCTGTCCCCCAATAACATGTTTCCATCGCCAGGTCAAAGCCGGATAGGTCATGTATTATTTCAAACCTGGTATCTACATTTTCTTCTACCACTAAATTCTCAGAGCTTAAAACAAGCTGGCCGTGTGGTATTTCTATTGACAGTGGTGCTTCTCTATCTTTACTCGGCGTGCCAAACACTTCAATGGTAACTTCTGTAGCTCCGACTTCAAAAAAGTCTTTTGATTCGGCATTTAAGCCATCCGGCAGGTTGGTGAACCAGTGTGACAAATCATCCATTTCACATATATCGCTTGCAATCTCATCGTTTTTTATGGTGATAACTACCTCTTTCGCATCAATGCTTTCTCCTAGTGTCCCGTCTATGGTAACATCGCGTACTGTAGCTGATGGTGGTGCTACTACTACTGTTGTACTGTCACTGTCTAGTTCTTCAGTCAGTTCGGCATCATTGTAAACCACTACATGAATCTCATCGTCTGTGCTGGCAGCAACTTCAAGTTCTATTGTGAATTCACCATCTTCGGTGCGCTCTACTTCACCGTTGTCTGCTGTCAGGCTGTTACCTTGATGGTCTTCCAGGTCTACGTAAACTTTATCCGTATTATCAAAATTTACTGTGGTGGTTATGTCAGTATCTCCATCTGTTACTTCTTCGATGCTTTCTACTGTAGCTGTAGGTGCGGCTACTACTGTTACATCTTCGATTACTTCGTCTTCGGTCACGCCAGCTACGTCTACCGTTAATTCATGGTCATCTACAGTAGTCAAGGTGATGTCTTCTACTGTAGCTGCTCCGTCACTAAATTTTACATCAGAGTTGAATACTTCACCATCAGCCGTGTCGCTGGTTACGGTTACGTTGATGTTTCCGTCAAGGTCATTGCCATCTACGTCCGTGGCGTTGGTGATATCCAGGTTAAATGCTTCGCCTTCTACTTGGTCGCCAGGATCCGCTACGTCAAAGCCGGACAAGTCTGCTGCTGCTACTGGACCTACAACATTGCTTATCACTTCACCAGCATAGTCGCCGGTCCCAGTGGCTACTACTTTAATCCATTCGTCTTCTTCATCTTCTGTCAATGTGTATGTGCTGTCAGTTGCACCATCAATGTCTTCGTAGGTACCGTCTTCTGCGTCAGCACTGCGCCACTGATAATCTACGTCAGCACCTTCAGGCTCCAAATCTACTGCTGTCAAATTCCCTCCAACAACAGCATCACCATCAACACTAATAGCACTTACTACTGATTTAGTCTTGCCGCTCGTGGATCCTCCACCCGATCTTACTAAAGTTGTTTCTTCTTTATAAATATTATCATCTATATCCACATCATCTGACTCTATATTTACATTATCTATTTTTCCTTCTCCGGTTATTTTTGCTGCTGCCTTTATGTTAGCATTTCCGATAGTTGCATTTTTACCTACCTCGATGTTTGTGTTTTCCGCCTTATCGCTGATAGTTAAATCTTCAATATTCCCAGATGCAACATTCAGGTTCATATTAGGCGAATGGATTTCTACATTCTTAAACTCTCCTGCAAATATGACTTCTTCTCCTTCAGGTACATTGACAAAACAATTCCCGAAACCGTCTCCGGTTAATTCTTCCTCTTCTAGTTTTGCGCTGGATGAAACAACGACATTATCGATTTTGGTATCGCCTTTCGCCAGCACTCTGACCTGCCCTGTTTTCGTATTTATAACCACAATATTCAAATCGGAATTGATGATTAAGATACTGTCTGGCCCACCGCCTTTTATGATGGTTTTTCCATCTACCTTAACATTGTCCAGACTTACTTCTCCGTCTCCAATCCCTTCAGTCAAATATAAGTCTCCTTTTATATGCAGGTCGGACAAATTCACTCCGGTACAGGCTACTGTCACATTTCCTTCTATTGTTTTTATCTCCTCATTTCTTCCATAATTACCCTCAGCGTTATACACCTCTCCGGAAACACGGCTGATCAAGACAGCTGCTTCAGATCTGGTAATATTATTTTGAGATTTGAAAGTATTGTCACTATAGCCCTTTATATATCCCTTTTGTACAACCGCTTTAACATTATTGACTGCCCAATCTGATATATTGCTTTTATCTGAAAAATTAAGTTCATCCTCGGTTGTATCTTCGCCCAAATCGTGTATTCTGGCTATAATTGCAGCCGCCTCTTGTCTGGTTGTGTATCTGTCAGGATGAAAATAGCCCTGATTGTCCCCATTTACATATCCGATATATTTTGCTTGTGATATCTCATCATAATACCAACTTTCTTCAGACACGTCTTTAAAACCAATGCCTTCTTTTTCATGAAATCCAAATACTTTATTGATTACCGTTACAAATTCTGATCTCTTTATAAATTCATCGGGTTTAAATGTATGATCATCATACCCCTTTAAAAAGCCTTTTTCTACATAGTTCATAATCTCATGTTGTGCCCAGTGATTATTTACATCTGTTAAATAATTGCTGTCAATCGACTGAGCAAAAACAGCAGGGAAAAAAGCACTTGTCATTAATAAAACAATTGCGGTCCATAATAAAACATGCTTATTGTTTCTCATTTCTGTTCACCTCAACTAAATTTGATTTGCCAGTCTTTTAGAATGTATCCTTCTAAACATTATTGCTTCAAACAAAAAAGCTAAAGATTCTACTTTTCATTTTGTAGAATCTTACTAAACCACACTCGTATCAACTTTCACCCCCTATCGGTATCGAAAATTCAATCCTCGTGCCTTTCTCAGACACAATCTGAATCTTCAATCCTCGTACATACAATTTTTTAAGTCTTAGATCAATGTTTCTAAACCTTGTGCTTTCGCTGCTAAAATTTGAAAGCAAGACCATTATATATATCTATAACCACAAATAACTGCTGTCATGGTTTTGTAAAAAAACATACCGGAGTAAAAGAAATTTCTTTTCATGTTTCCTTCAAACCTTTTTTTAACTTAATAAATATATTATCAGAAAAGTGTAAATTTTTAAATTATATTGTCATATTTTAGATTTAAAAATGTTCTCTCTGAATACTTGTTATGGTAAAATATTTAGACGTAATCTGCTTCCTTTGATGTGCCACCAGCTAATTAAC
>CAZKKX010000084.1:5874-10713 GCA_964553505.1 uncultured Eubacteriales bacterium
AACTATTTAAATTTTATGTAAGGTAAAAATCCATACCTATTAGCAGCACCTTTTTAGATAGAATAATGTAAAAACCGCATTACTCAGGTATGGAATTTCATTTTACAATTTAGGAGATTAAACAAACAATTCCGGTTCCTTTCGCTTCTTAAATTCTATTTCCAATTCCTTTTTATGCCTTAAATAATCTTCATCATCATAATACTTGGCCTGGACAGGGCATTTCTTGATACACGCACCGCATTTGATACAGATTCCATTCAACCTGCTTGTATCGTCCGAATCAATAGAACCCATTGGACAAACTTTTACACAAAGTTTACAATCCGTACAATTCCCGTTTGTTTTGGGCTTTACCCTTCTAATATCCACAGGGATTCCTTCTTTATTGATGGGTCTGTAATAATTCCTGTAAGGACTATTTCCTTTTACAATAATTGTCTGAAACTCCTGCCTTGAAACTTTTCCGTATATTCCACTAGCAAAATGTGATGCAATAACCATATCCTTTTCATCCGGTCTGTTTTTTGCCAATGTTTTAGAAAAAGAATGCTCTCCTATAAAGGCGCCTGCGGCAATAACTTTAAATTTTTTTGACTCAAGAATATCCTTTAGTTCAATCAATGCATCATCATAATTTCTGTTTCCATAGACAACCACGGCTATGGCAAAAGCACCGTTTCCATCGATGGCATTCAAATATTTCAATAATACATTGGGAACACGTCCTGCATATACCGGTACACCAACAATAACCACATCGTTTTCTGAAAATAACACAGACTTACTTCTATTACCGGGTAATGTTAAGTCAATGGCGTTAGATACCTCTACTGCCATATTCTCTGCAAGTTTATCGGCAATGCCTGTTACTATTTTTTCAGTAGTACCTGTAGCACTAAAATACAATGTCTTTATTTTCTGATTCATATTATATAACCTCCTGCAACTCTACTGTATACTTATAAAGATCCTTTTTAAGCGTTCCTATTTCCCATTTATGAAACTGCCGCCTGCTTTCTTTAAATAATCAATCAAAAGTTTATATTCTCCTTCCCCTGACATTTCCGGGCAAAGTCCGTAATAAGTAGCCTGATAATCTTTACTCAATCGGATCAACAATTCAGGCACTTTGTAATCTCTGCCATTATAGCTGATGCTCCTTTCTTTTTCAGGGATATGATTGATTACTTTCTCTATATATTCTTTAGATGTTTCTGTTTTCTTTTTTAGGATATCGTTCTTTTTACCCCATTTTAGAACTTGTCGGTAATACCAATAAATGGGATGCTTATAAAAGCGAATAAAATTCATACGCCACTTTAGTTTTAAAATATTAAAATAATCCTTGATCTTCTCTTTAATATTTGGCCATTTGGATTCTCTGGAAACAACAATCCTTCTTGGTGTTCCCCATGTGTTTGTCAGTCGAATTTTCCTTAATCTGGATATATGCCACACTGCAATAACGGTTATGATTATAGCAATTCCTGTAATCACCCATCTAACAGGAAAAGCATGTGTTGTTTCTTCCAATATTTCCGAAGGGATCATTTTTTGTCCCGGTGGTGCCGCAGGCATTTCGCCCACTTCCGGTTCCGGAAGAAGGCTGAACAACCATTTAAAAAAAAGACCTATCTGTAATCCTGACCATTTCAACATTTTCCAAAGCCCGGTGCCTAACGAATATAGTCCTTTGTTAACAGAAGGTAGGAGTAAAACCAATGAGAAAACCGGTATGCAAATCAAAAAAACGGTCATCACTCCGGTGAACCAACCGGATTTTCCTGCTTTAATAATCTTCACATTTTGATTGCTCTCGTTATCTTCATGGTTTTGTAAAGTCAATAACATGCCAATAAGACTACTTGCAATTGCAAATATGAAAAAGATATGAAATGTTTGGTTTGTCCATTCTTTCATTGTAAAAACAGATGTAAAAATAATGTAATAAATAACATTTCCCTCAAAGCGACGCAGTATTTCCTGTCTTGTGGGAAGATGCCGAGTCAGTCGGGCGCTACGCAAAAAAATAAAGATAGTACCGATACTTACCGCCAGACCGAATCCCCAGGTTCCCTGAGGAACAGAACTTTTCCAGTTTTGTATCACAAAAAAAACTATTACCAGCATATTTGCCGAAAACAAAAACACATGATTGTTGCTTTTTAATAGTAAAAGATTTAAAACATAGCCTGTTATCCCGGATATTATCAGCCAAGTTAAATCAAAGAAAGCCGGTTGATTCCATTCAACACTTGTAAACAACACAATGACATAATAAATCCATATCATTTCACTAAAAATCATTACGAAAGATTTATATATGTCTTTAAACCGATCCATAACAGGTTCTCCTTCTTAAACAGATTTATTAGATGCAAGAAACAAATTTATTTGCTTTGCATTTGCATCCAGCTTCTTTGAATACTCCGTTTCTTTTTTATAAAAGAAACTTATATCAGAAACCTTGTTCTTATGGATTTGAAACCAGGTATAATGTTCTTTTTTAATATGATGGCAGAATACAAAAACCGGCATATACAGCTGTCCTTTATGATTCATTTCATCCAGGGAAACCATTCGTGGAACACCTACACGCTGTGTGATTTGAGCCAACCGGTCTAGAAAAGGCGTCAAATCCGTACCAGGTAAAATATTCGGCATTTTTTCTCCGCAGTAGTTCAGAGCATTACTTGAAAATCCAATGCCAACACCTTTTTCCTTATATTTTAATCCTACTGAGGCAATAACCGAAAGAGTCTTTTCAAAATCTTTTCGTTTATTAAAGGCATAAGCTTTTTGTTCATCCGGATCTTCATATGCTTTTTCAATAATCACGAACCCGCTGACATCAATATATATGACCAATTGTTCCATAACAATCGGCTGATAAACATTGGTCAAGAGCTTTCCTGTCCGGGCGCTTGCCTTCCAGTTTAACCTCTTCCATTCATCGCCGGCTTGATATTCTCTGGTACCGATAACCATAAGAGGATCTTCTATAAATCCGCCCTGTCTCCCTCTTATTCCCCAGTACATTGAAGGTTTTAGATTGGGAACATGGACAGGTATAATCTTTGGATAAACATAAAGTTTTTCCTCTAACCGGTATTCTTTTTCTGTTTCAGCAAAACGGAATCCATCACCTGAACGTAATATCACCTGTCCCAGATTATAAACACCTCTTTGCAACGCTCTACCTGTTAGTGCCCATTCAACTCTCCTAAACCAGAGCACCCATAAAAAGCGTACGGTGTAAGCATTAGCTCCTGCATTTTCATAACTGACACCTGTATTCTCAGAAAAAACCCACTCAAGCCAAACCAAAGGAAGCCATTTTCCATTATAGACAGAGGCATGTATTAGAAAATCTTCGTCAACAAACAATCTGGCCTTTGAAAGTTTTAGATTGGGTTGAATATGATTTAACGACGCTTTTTTCCATAGTGTAATGGCAATGAATAGAAATAACAGAAATGCGCTTACAACAATCAAAGATACAAATCTGTACCAGGTAGCAGCTAAAAGAATAAATAACAGGACCCATATTGCATGAAATTGAAATAATATACTGGTGTCCAAAGAAGGTCGGTTGCTGGTTTCAAATTGGCGATCTGCTGTTTGCCCTTTACTCATAAATCACCTCTTCTTCAGGCAAACTGACTTTTCTCAATATTTCCTCTAAAATATCCTCTGATGAAATATTATTTATATGTGCTTCTGTCTTCAGAATTATACGATGATTCCAAACCGGCTTTACCATATCTTTCACATCATCTAAAATAACATAATTTCTCCCATTCAACATTGCCCATGCCTTTACAATTTTGTATAATACTTTGCTTCCTCTGGGGCTTACCCCTACTGAAATATTGTCATGTGAACGTGTTTCATTGGCTAAACAGGTAATATACTCTCGTATTGACTCATGAACATGAACATCTTTACATTTTCTCTGCAGTTCCTGAATACCCTCCGGATCAAATATAACGTCAATTTTGTCATAAGGGATCTCGTCTCCCACTTTCTCAAGCATGCTTTCTTCTTCTTTTTGTGTCGGGTATCCTAATTTTAACTTCATGCTAAATCTATCCAACTGTGCTTCGGGAAGCGTAAAAGTACCTTCCATTTCTATAGGGTTTTGTGTGGCTAAAACAATAAAAGGGGAAGATAGGATATAGGTTTTTCCCTCTAAGGAAACTTGCCGTTCCTCCATACACTCCAATAAGCCGGATTGCGTACGAGGCAAAGCCCTATTGATTTCATCTACCAATAATACGTTGGTAAAAACCGGTCCTTTTCTCAAATAGAACTCACTTGTTTTGGGATTGAATATAGAACCTCCTAAAATATCCGACGGGAGCAAGTCCGGTGTGCACTGGATTCTGGAAAACAGGCAATCCAATCCTTTGGAGAATGCCTTAACCATTGTGGTTTTCCCCGTTCCGGGAAGATCCTCCAGCAAGACATGCCCTTCACTCAGCAATGCCGTCAATATAAATTTTAATTCTTTTCTTCTTCCAACGATGACCTTATCCATTTCATCCCATAATTTATCCAGTTGATGGATAAATGCCGGGAGCATGTCATTATTACGATTCATTTCATTATCCTTCTGTGTATTTATTTTGCTATCATTCTATCTTATTTAAAGATAAATATCAATCTGGATGCTATGGAGTAAAGAATAAACCCCTGTAGGTTTTTCCTCAGGGGTTTCATTCATCAGATTAGATTGGATTTCTGAAGTAGCCTTCTTATGATAACCGCCACTTCCGCTCTGGTTATTTTATCTTTTGGTCCAAGCATCGTACTGCTCTTTCCGGAAATAATATC
>CAZKKX010000085.1:0-8396 GCA_964553505.1 uncultured Eubacteriales bacterium
TCCTGTTATAGAAATCTATAAAATAGTTATTATTAACCTTCGGCATTTCCAGATCTGATTCCTCATCCTGATGCAATAATTTTTTTGTAGCTGTTTTCTGTATCTGATCCAATGATAATTTTAATAGTTTTCTTGACAATATTGTTTCAGATACGATTCCTGTAATATTATTATGATGATCTGTTACAATAACAAAAGGTTTTTCCAGGATAAATGCATCTACTTTTGTATCCATATTTACCTGTACATAGTTGGTATTGATAATACGATATACGGGTTCGTAGGGAGAGATACAGCCGCCATAGGCATTAATAAGTTCTTCTTTAGAAATAATGCCTAAAATTTTTTTCTTATCGTTGTTCTTAACGATTGCTGCATTTAAAGAGCTGTTTTGTATGAGAGAAAGAGCTTCTTTTATTGGAGTGGTATTGTCTATAAAATTTTCTTTAGGACATATTTCCATTATATCTTTGTAATACATCATTGCCTCCAATTAATAATTAATGCTAAAATCATTTTACCATTAATTTTGGAATTTTTTAACAAGTTTTAGAAATTTTTTGACAATATTAAATAATTACAAAGAATGTTCTTGAATGTATTTGACAATTATAAACAGTAGGTGTATTATAAATATATAATATTTCGATGTGTGAAATATTTGGAGGATGAACAATGTATGATAGTGATGAATTAATTGATGAATTAATGGATAATCTAAAAAAATTATTTTTTCAAGACTGGGTCAATCTTGATTTGAAATTTTCTAAGACTGAGATATTTGCAATACTCCTAATTGACAGAAGGACAGACATTACCATGTCGGAGCTGGCGGAATATATAAGCGTACCAATGAGTACGGCAACAGGGATTGCCGACAGATTGGTTAAAAATCATTACCTTAAAAGGGAAAGAAGCGAAAAAGACAGAAGAATCGTTGTACTTAAGCTTACAGATAAAGGCAACCGGATGGTGGCGGATTTGAAGGGTATGATAGCAAAATACCTGAATATGGTCATAGATGATTTAACAGAAGAAGAAAAAGAATTTTTAGCCAGAATAGTCTTTAAAATAATGGATATACTGCAATCTAAAAGGTCAACGGCAGACGAGGTTCAAAAGAAAGAGGAAATAAAGAACATAAAAATAGAATAAAAGCCCTTAAAAGGGCTTTTATAAAAAGCTAATATTTCGTAAAACGAATTATTCGGCATCAAAAACAATTAAATGGAGATAAGAGAAAGAAAAGCAGATGTAGAGTATAGTCATAGGAAAAAAAGATATTATAGTCACTAACAGAAAATTGTTATGTTAGAATTTAAAAGTTTTTCATAAGCTATAATCTTAAATTTGGGAGGGTAATATTATGAGAATTATATTGTATACCGGAAAAGGCGGAGTTGGAAAAACAAGTGTTGCTGCCGCTACAGCCGTAAGTAGTGCAAAACAGGGCTTAAGGACTCTTGTGGTGAGCACAGATCCGGCTCATAGTTTGGGAGATTCCTTTGACAGGAAGCTTTCATATGAACCTACAGAGATCATGACAAATCTTTGGGCACAGGAAATCGATACGGTACATGAGATTGAAGAAGGTTGGGGAAAAGTTCAGAAATATCTAACGGATCTTTTTACTTCAAAAGCGGTTAAAGATATTACTACTCAGGAATTAACGATTTTTCCAGGGATGGAGGATTTATTGAGCTTGCTGAAGATATTAAAATACTATAAAGAAGGGCGGTTCGATGTTATTATTATTGACTGTGCACCAACTGGAGAGACTCTGGCTTTATTGAGTTTTCCTGAGATGCTCAGATGGTGGATGGAAAAACTATTTCCCATTAAAAAGAAAGCCATTAAAGTTGTAGGACCTGTTGTAGAGCCTATTTTGGGGATTCCTATGCCATCCGGTGAGGTTATGAATGAGATAGACAATATGTATTATGAACTGGATGAAATGAAAAAAGTGTTTTCAAACAGGGATATTACCAGCATACGAATCGTTGTCAATCCGGAGAAAATGGTGATAAAAGAAGCACAAAGAAGTTTCACTTATCTGAATATCTATGACTTTAATGTGGACGCTGTTGTTGTAAACAAAGTAATTCCGGACAATGTCACAGATGATTATTTTAAAGCTTGGAAAGACATTCATAAGAAATATAAATCGGATATAATCGAAAGCTTTGATCCGATACCAATTTATTATGCACCTCTTTTTGAGACGGAAGTGGTTGGAACAGGTATGTTGAATAGAATGGCAGAGGAAGTATTTAAAAAGGAAAACCCTGTGAATATTAAATACAAAGGCAGAGCCCAAAGAATAGATAATGAGGATGGCTGTTATGTTCTAACCATGGAAATGCCGTTTTTAGAAAAAAAGGATCTGTCGCTTAACCAAAAAGGTGATGAACTTATTGTAAAAGCTGGGGGAATCAAGAGAAATATCACTCTGCCACGCACATTATTAAATTATTCCATAAGGAAAGCAAAATTTGATGATCAGCATCTTAAAATCTGGTTTGGAGGCGAAAAAAATGAATAAAGACTTAATAAAAAGGCTGATTGAGGTAAAATTAGATGTGGGTCAGGAGCTTCTCCAGCATTTGCCTTCCGAAAAGGCGGATGAAATCAGAGATATAGGTAGAATTGCCTTGGAGTGCCTGAACGAGTATTCGGAAACAAGCAAGAAAGAATATAGCAAAAGACCTAAAAAAAATGCATCAAAAAAAGTTAAAAATATTGATATTGAATAGTGTATTATGAAATTCTGAGGTTTCAAGAATTCTTGAAGCCTCAGAATATGTGGCTATTAGTAGTAATAAGGCCTTCTCCATATTGCTGCAAGTACAAGAAACCATAAAAGCAGTCCTGTTCCGCAACAGAAAAACTGACCTTCTACATCAGATTGGGTTCTGCCTGAAGGAGTGCTAAGAATCTTTTTAATTGTTTCAATCCTTTGTTTTTGTGCTCTCGTTATAAATCCGTCCATTTGATATAAATGATCCAGATTATTTATATGCTGTTTTATTACATTTTCCGGAACAGAGGGTTTGATTCTTTGAATTTCTCTCAAAATAAATTGCTCTGATTTATTGGCATATTTTTCGGAATAACCTTCCAGTTCTTTTATCTGTTCTTCATTCAGCATTGTTTTATTTAAAGCTTTAATAAAATCAATATTACTATCATTAGGCATAAGTGTGACACCTCCAATTTATCTTTGGAATAGTATAATATGCAATGAAAAATCAGAGGTGATTTTGCTATCTATAGTCTTGTAAATAGAATTAATATGATATAATTTTTATATAATATATTTTAAGCGGAGGTAAGTCATGATAAAAGTAGTAGCAAAACAGACTATTAAAGAGGATATGATTGAGTCTTGCAAAACTGTAATTCAAGGATTAGTAGAAGCAACAAGAAAGGAAGATGGATGCATTTCATATGAACTTTATCAAGATATAAAGCAGAAAAATATTTTTACATTCATTGAAGAATGGGAGAGTACGGATGCACTGAAAAAACATATGAATACCCAACATTTTCTTGAGGCAATTCCCAAGATAAGTGCAATGCAGGAAAAAGAAGAAGAAATAAATGTTTATTCTATAGTATTTTAATGTTGGGATTAGATTTAATTCTTATACGAGTTTTCAAAGACTGTTTAGTGTGATACAATAATATCAAAAGCATGAAAAATATATTGAAAAATGCCCAGAGATAATAGTTGATAGGGGGCAGAACTCAATTTTGTTGAGTTTTGCCCTTTTTTAATTTCCATATTGGGGGAGGAATGAAAATGAGTACCATCGGTATGAAAGACCAAATTCAAATCACAGGACATGATCTTTCTATAGAAGATGTTATCCAAGTCGCCAGATTTGGAAATAAAGTTCAATTATCAGATCAAGCTCTGGCTGGAATTATCAAAGCATATGAAACTATTAAACATAAAGTGGATAATAAAAAACCCGTATATGGTATAACTACAGGTTTTGGTCAGTTGAGCACAGTTATTATTGATGAAAAACAATCAAGTCAGCTTCAAAGGAATTTGATTATGAGTCATGCATGCGGTGTCGGTAAGCCTTTTAGTCAGGAAGTAACCCGGGCTATCATGCTTCTCAGAGCCAATACTTTGGCTAATGGTCATTCAGGCGTTAGCTTACCGGTTGTTGAAACTTTATTGAAGATGTTGAACAAAGGTGTTTACCCTGTAATTCCTCAAAAAGGCTCTCTCGGTGCCAGCGGAGATTTAGCCAATCTTGCTCATGTCGCATTGGTAATGATTGGTTTGGGAGAGGCGAGTTATAATGGTGAAAAAATGGACGGAGAAACCGCAATGAGGAAAGCAGGCATACCATTGGTAGAGTTGGAAGGAAAAGACGGGCTGGGATTAATCAATGGGACCCAAGTAATGACGGCGCTTGGGTCATTATGTATTTATGAGGCAAGTTTGCTGATAGAAACTGCTAATGTTGCAGGTGCTTTGACTCTGGAAGCTTTGCAGGGATTGACAAATGCGATGGATTACAGGCTCCATAGAGTAAGACCTCACCGAGGGCAGCAAAAATGTGCGGAAGATGTTTTAAGGCTCATAGAAGGAAGTACTTATGTCAATCAGTCAGGTCGTGTTCAGGATGCCTATTCATTAAGATGTATGCCGCAGGTTCATGGTGCATCTCTGGATGCTATTGATTATGTCAAAAATGTTATTGTTACTGAAATGAATTCTGTTACGGATAACCCCATCGTTTTTCCGGAAGAAGATGAAATTATTTCGGGGGGGAATTTTCATGGGCAACCTTTGGCATTAGCATTAGATTTTCTTGCAATTGCTCTTTCGGAATTAGCAAACATCAGCGAAAGAAGGGTAGAAAGGCTTGTAAACTCTAATTTGAGCGGGCTCCCCCCGTTTTTAGCAAGAAAAAGCGGTATTAATTCCGGATATATGATTGCTCAGTACACTGCAGCTTCTCTTGTATCGGAAAATAAGATTATGGCTTCTCCTGCAAGCATAGATTCTATACCATCTTCAGCGAATCAGGAGGATCATGTCAGTATGGGTACGATTTCAGCCAGAAAAGTAGGAGAAGTAGTAGAAAATTTAAGAAATGTGCTTGCAATAGAACTCATGTGTGCTGTGCAGGCTATTGATATGCATGGTTCAGGAACATTGGGAACAGGTACGGGAAAAGCCTATAAAGCCATAAGAGAAATTATCCCTTTTCTTGATTCGGACAGAGTACTATATCATGACATAAATAAGGTGGCAGATATGATTAAAAAACCTCAATTTATTAAAAATATTACGGGTGAACTTGAATAAATCAAAAACTTGGAGGAAGGAGAAGATAAATGAATAATTATAATGTATCAGATTTTATGAAGATTAAACTGGATAATGAGCTGCCGGCAATGCCGGAATTTCAGGCGGGAATCAGAAGAGCACCAAACAGAGGCTTTAGATTGAGCCGATCACAAACAGAAATTGCTCTAAAAAATGCGCTTCGATATGTACCGGAATCACTTCATGAAAAACTGGCACCTGAATTCTTGGAAGAACTAATGAAGTATGGTCGTGTATATGCGTACCGTTATAGACCTTTCGGCAGAATATACGGAAAAAGCATTGAAAAATATAAAGGAAAATGTATAGAAGGAAAAGCTTTTCAAGTTATGATGGATAACAATCTGGATTTTGAAATCGCTTTATACCCTTATGAGTTGGTAACGTATGGTGAAACAGGTCAGGTTTGCCAGAATTGGCTTCAATACAGACTTATCAAAAAATACCTTGAAGCCGTTACAAGAGATCAGACACTTGTCATAGAGTCGGGGCATCCCTTGGGGCTTTTTCCTTCAAAGCCGGATGCGCCCAGAGTAATTATTACAAATTCATTAATGGTCGGGATGTTTGATAATCAAAAGGACTGGGAAATTGCAGAACAAATGGGTGTTGCTAACTATGGACAAATGACAGCAGGTGGATGGATGTATATAGGACCTCAGGGAATTGTTCATGGAACCTTCAACACCATATTAACGGCAGGACGGATAAAGTTGGGCGTTTCGGATGATGGAGACTTGAAGGGAAAACTCTTTGTTACGTCAGGGTTGGGTGGCATGAGCGGAGCTCAGGCAAAAGCCATAGAAATTGCAAATGGCGTAGGAATAATTGCCGAAGTGGATCCTTCAAGAATAGAAACTCGGTTCAAACAAGGCTGGGTAAGCAAAACAAGCAAAGATCTTGAAGTAGTATTTCAAACTGCAGAAGAGTATATGAAAAAAGGAAAGACTATTTCTATAGGCTATAATGGTAATATTGTAGATTTGTTGCATTATGCGGTTGACAATAATAAAAAAATCGATCTATTGTCTGACCAGACATCCTGTCACGCTGCTTTCGAAGGTGGCTACTGTCCTCAGGGTATAAGTTTTGAGGAGAGAACAAAACTACTGAATACCGATAGGGATGGATTTAAAGATTTGGTTGACCAAACTTTAAGAAAACATTTTGAGCTCATTAAGATATTGGTGAAAAGGGGATCCTATTTCTTTGATTATGGTAATTCATTCATGAAAGCAGTATATGATGCAGGCGTTACGGAGATATCAAAGAACGGTATTGATGAAAAGGATGGATTTATTTTTCCTTCCTATGTTGAGGATATAATGGGTCCAAATTTATTTGATTATGGCTACGGACCTTTCAGATGGGTTTGCCTCAGCGGTAAAGAAGAAGATTTGATAAAGACCGATAAAGCGGCGATGTCCTGCATAGATCCGGACAGACGCGGACAGGATCGGGATAACTGGACATGGATAAGAGATGCTCATGATAATAAATTAGTAGTTGGGACAAAAGCAAGGATCCTCTATCAGGATGCGGAAGGAAGAATAAGAATTGCTCTCAAATTTAATGATATGGTCCGGAGTGGAGAGGTTGGCCCCATCATGCTTGGAAGAGATCACCATGATGTAAGCGGAACTGATTCGCCTTTTAGAGAGACATCTAATATCAAAGACGGCAGTAATATCATGGCAGATATGGCAACCCAATGTTTTGCAGGAAATGCAGCAAGAGGTATGAGCTTGGTGGCACTGCATAACGGGGGAGGGGTAGGTATCGGCAAGGCTATAAACGGAGGCTTCGGACTGGTTTTAGATGGTTCCCAAAGAGTAGACGAAATTATAAGATCAGCTATGATGTGGGATGTTATTGGCGGTGTTGCAAGAAGATCATGGGCAAGAAATTGCAATGCCGTAGAAACTTCTATAGAATACAACAAAAATTATGAAGGTAAAGGTCATATTACTATTCCGTATATATCAGGAGATAACTTAATAAAAGAAACCGTTGCAAAAGCTTTTAAGAAACATGGATATAACAAATAAGGAGGAGAGAAAATTGGGAAAAATTGTTGAATGTGTGCCGAATTTCAGCGAAGGCAGAGATATGAAAAAAGTTGAAAGAATCATTGCTCCGTTCATTATTACAGATGGATGTAAGCTTTTGGATTATAGTACGGATAAAGATCATAACAGAGCGGTGGTTACCGTTATAGGGAATCCGGATTGTGTGAGAAAAGCAGTTGTGGAAGCTGTAGGTGTTGCAATAAATGAAATTGATATGAATAAACATACCGGCGGACATCCCAGAATGGGCGCTGCGGACGTTATACCTTTTATTCCCATTAAAGATATGGATATGGAAGAGGCTGTTATTCTTGCAAATGAAACAGCCAAAGATATTGCAGACAAATATGATTTGCCCATTTATCTTTATGAAAAAGCTGCAGAACTGAAAGAAAGAGAGAACCTTGCAAATGTACGAAAAGGCCAGTATGAGGGTCTTAAAGAAAAAATCCGAAAACCCGAATGGAAACCGGATTACGGTCCGTCTGAGGTTCATCCGACAGCAGGTGCTGCAATTATTGGAGCAAGGATGCCTTTGATTGCATTCAATATCAATCTTGGGACCAATGAACGATGGATTGCAGATAAAATAGCGGGATGTATTCGATATATTTCGGGTGGTTTCAGGTACACGAAAGCCATGGGTGTTGATTTGGAAGAGAGAGGCATTGTTCAGGTTTCAATTAATATGACGGATTTTACCAGGACAGCATTATATAGAGTCTTTGAAACCGTGAAATTTGAGGCTAAGAGATATGGAGCACCTGTTGTGGGCAGTGAAATTATTGGTTTGACGCCAATGGAAGCCCTTGTTGATTCGGCGGTATATTATATGCAGATCGAAGACTTCAATATGAACCAGGTACTGGAAAGCAGGTTGCTGGAATAATCTACGGACTCAGGTAAAATAACAGAAGGTTAGAAGGATAGAAGGATAGAAGGATAGAAGGATAGAAGGATAGAAGGATAGAAGG
>CAZKKX010000085.1:8496-10657 GCA_964553505.1 uncultured Eubacteriales bacterium
TAGAAGGATAGAAGGATAGAAGGATAGAAGGATAGAAGGATAGAAGGATAGAAGGATAGAAGGTTAGAAGGATAGAAGGTTAGAAGGATAGAAGGTTAGAAGGATAGAAGGTTAGAAGGTTAGAAAAAGATATAAGAAAACAGATAAAAAATAACAATTAATGACAATTTTGATCCGCAAAATTCCACGAACCTGAGCCTACGATCTATAAACTATAATCCATAATCCATTATAAGTTAGGAGTGTGTTTATGAAGAATGTGATTGTCAGATCCAATTGTATTGTAACATGTAATGAAAGTTCGGAAATATTGGATGGCTTCATTCATGTTATTGACGGCATAATAGCGGAAGTTGGAAAAGGGGATGCTCCTGTCAGATGTTTCAATAGGGAGACAAGATATGTGGACACAAGAGGTAAAACAGTCACGCCGGGACTCATTGATGCTCATACCCATTTGGTTCATGGCGGTTCCAGAGAAAACGAACTGGCCTTAAAGCTAAAAGGAACACCTTATCTGGAAATTCTTAAAAAAGGCGGAGGCATTCTCAGTACGGTTGAAAGTACAAGAAAGTCCACGAAAGAAGAACTTAAAACGAAGGCAAGAAAAAGCCTGGATCAGATGCTGATTCACGGGACAACAACCATTGAAGCCAAAAGCGGGTATGGGCTTGATTTTGAGACGGAAGTCAAATGTTTAAAAACCGCTTTGGAATTAAACGAAGAGCATCCGGTAGATATTATCAATACTTATTTAGGTGCCCATGCAATACCAAAAGAGTATAAAGATAACATTGAAAATTATATGACCTTTATGACAGATGAAGTAATGCCCTATGTTTCAGAAAACCACTTGGCAGAATTCATGGATGTTTTTTGCGAAGAAGGAATTTTTTCTCCTCAGCAGTCCAGAATTTTGATGGAAGCAGGAAAGACTTTTGGGTTAAAGCTTAAAATACATGCCGACGAGATTGTTCCACTAAAAGGTGCCGAACTTGCTTCGGAAATGCAGGCTGTATCGGCGGATCACTTGCTGGCTGTTTCTGAAGAAGGAATCGATGCGATGAGCAAGGCGGGTGTTACGGCTGTACTCCTTCCGGGTACTTCTTTTTACCTTATGCTTGGAAAATATGCAAATGCCCGTAAAATGATGAATCGAGGTGTCAGAGTTGCCATTGCAACAGACTATAATCCTGGGAGCTGTCCAACGGAAAATATGCAGGAAATAATGACTTATGCCTGTTTTGGCATGAAATTACTTCCTGAAGAGATAATACGGTGTATGACCATTAATGCTGCTTATGCTATTGATCGTTCAAAGGAAATAGGGAGTATTGAGTGCGGAAAAAAGGCAGATATGGTGGTTTTTGACGCACCGAACCTTGAGTATATATTTTATCATTTTGGAATAAATCATGTAGACAAAGTAATAAAAGACGGAAAATTAGTTGTTGAAAATGGAAGATTGATTGAAGGAGTAAGAATATGAGCTTAATGAATAAGACAATAAAAGATTTTAACAATATTCTTGCCAGTAATGAACCTGCTCCAGGCGGGGGAAGTACCGCAGCGTTATCCGGGCTTTTGGCTGCCTCGCTGACTATGATGGTAGTAAATCTTTCTTTAGGCAAGAAATTTTTTGAATTATTGGATGGAGACATAAAAGATAAAATAATGGAGGATTATAAAGCTATTAAAGTACTTAATAAAGATTTAGAGATATTGGTAGATGAAGATACTAAGGCGTTTTTACTTTTTATGGAAGCACTTAAATTGCCTAAAGGAACAGAAGAAGAAAAATCCAAAAGGATAGAAGCTATTCATCATGCCGGTAAATATGCTTTAGAAATTCCCTTGACTGTTTCGGAAAAATGCTTGGCTGTTTTGAGACATCAGCTTGTCATTGCAGAATATGGCAACATAAATGCTGTGTCGGATGTAGGAGTAGGTGCATTGATGGCTCTTTCCGGGCTTGAGGGAGCAATTCTTAACGTGAAAATTAATTTGCCGGGCATTGTAGATGATAAACTAAAGAAAGAAGCAAAGTATAAAATTGATAATTTTCGTTCTGAGGGTATAGAATTAAAGACAAAAATCATGGAAATAGTCAATATAAGAATAGAAAAATAGAAGGAGCATGATAATTATAAGAAATTAGTTC
>CAZKKX010000086.1:0-6516 GCA_964553505.1 uncultured Eubacteriales bacterium
AAAGCAAGGGATGTATTGTAAATGTCTCTTCTGATTCAGGACTTGTGGGCAACACAGAAGCTGCCGTTTATTGCGCCTCAAAAGGCGGCATTACATTATTGACCAAAGCCCTCGCTGTAGAACTGCTGAAAAGGAATATCCGAGTCAATGCAGTCTGCCCCAGCGAAGTGGATACCCCAATGTTAGATGAATATATTGATGAAATGGGAATAAGCAAAGAAAAGTGTCTTGCTGAGACCCTCAAACATTATCCTGCAGGAACCGGCCGATTCATAAAACCGGAAGAAGTAGCCGATGCTATTGTCTTTCTTGCGTCTCCTAAAAATAAAGCTATAAATGGGGCTTGCCTTTCTATTGACTTTGGTTTGACCTCAGGGTATTGATGATAAAGAATAAAATTCTATTATTGCTTAATCATCCATTATGTTACGCCTCAAGTATATTGAACTTCATAAATCAATGGAGGTATGGTCATGCTTGAAACCACCGCAATAGTATACTTTTCAGGAACCGGTAATACCGAAGCAGTTGCCGGCTTTATAGAAAATTCAATAAAAAGATACTTCAATGTAGATGCTTTTAAAATCGAGGACATTACAAAAAGAAAAGTAAATTTCGATTTAAAAAAGTATCATATGATTGGAATCGGCTATCCCATATACGGCTTCAATGCTCCCCGAATTATTTTTGATTTCATTGAACATCTGACCGTCTCCAAAATGATAAAAGCTTTTGTTTTCTCAACCTGTGCAGCGCCTTTGTATTTTAATGACATTGCATCTTTCAAAGTTAAAAAGCTGCTTGTGGATAAAGGTTTTAATGTGTTTTACGAACGGCAATTCTATATGCCCGCCAATATTGCATTGAAGTACAATGACGAAATTTCTAAACAGTTATGCAATGCTGCTGCAGACAAATCGAAAATAATGTCGGAAGAAATAAGTAATAGTCTTGTCAGGATTAGAAGAGATAAGATAGGCCCTATGCTGATATCATGGCTTTATGCAATAGAAAAAAGCGCATGGAAGAGGATTCCGAAAGATTTTTTAGTCCTCGAAACATGTACTAAATGCAAAAAGTGCATCCAAGCATGCCCCTTAG
Organism: uncultured Eubacteriales bacterium; assembly: GCA_964553505.1. Classification (GTDB taxonomy): domain Bacteria; phylum Bacillota; class Clostridia; order Peptostreptococcales; family JAAYPU01; genus JAENZQ01. The sequence goes on from CAZKKX010000086.1 coordinate 1,102, forward strand.
ATAATATTTCGCTGTCACAGGATCAGATATCGTTTGGCGATAACTGCTTGGCTTGCTACCGATGCGTTTACTCTTGTCCCGTCGAAGCAATCACAGGTAAAAAATATAAATTCGCCATATTCAAAGACGGGTATGATATAAAGCAGATTATTAATAATGACAATTTGAAAGGGGATTTCATCACTGTAAAAACCCGAGGCTATTATAAAATATTCAGAAATTACCTCTTTAAGGAATAAAACCTTTTTTTCTTTGCATTGATAAACCTCTTTCATAAATATCCCTCGAATAACAAAGAGACGTTTCGCTTATAAGTTTTTGTTATTTACTTTTTTCAGCTTGCATAAGTGAAAATTTATCTGCCATCATTCCAACAATTCTTTTCAGAATACCAAGGTTTGTATCATAATAGTATTGAGAATCAAACCATCCCTGTTTTTTATAATACTGATAATCCTTAACAAATTCTTTGCTGGGATTATTTTCATGAAAAGTCCGGATTAATCTAAACATGAACAAAAAGACCTACTATAGTACCCAAGCAGGCCTTTTTAGTACCACTAATTTCCCAACAATCCCTTAATATTGATATATTATAAATCAGAATATCAAATATTTATTCTTTGCCTATCTTTCCGATTCTCTCCAGCTCGTCAGCCACATAATCAAGCCCGTACCGTTCCAATAACCTGCGTGTCGGGTAAGCAGTTTCTTTATCCCAATCGTGGAGCTCATAATATTTATCCAACATTTGATTATACTTATCCATATCAAGTTTCCAGCCATCCATCTTTCCTTTTCTCAGCGGTTCAATCTGGTCCCTCAAAGTGGGCATATCGTCTTTTCTTGAAAAATCAGTAAATCGTGCATTGATAGCTTTTTCAAGGTTTAATTGTCTCATGGCCGCATCTCTCAAATCTTCTGTTGTGAATTCAATACCCGTGGCATATGTCAGCAATTCTGCAATATCCGGTACATCTATATAATCGAGATTGTTATAGATCGTATTTTGGTGACATATTCCGGTACAATTATTGATCCTGTGCAATATTTCATACAGGTATGTGATCTCTGCTTTGCCTTCATATGTCAGAGGGTCATCTACATTTCGAACCCCTAAAACTTTATAAGCTTTCTCATTATCTACCGCAAGCATTTGTTCAAATCCACAAGTTCCGGTGGTATGTCCTCCGCCTCGGGTAGACACTATTGCGCCTAACGCCCAGGCATTAGATCCGCGAAGACATTCATATAAATCCTGCCCTTTCATATGGATTGCATAATATGAACTATCTCGCCCAATAATATCCGCAGCACGTTTACATCCTTCGGCCAGGATATTGCCAAATCCTTCACGATAAGAAATTTTTCTAATCAATTCTAAAATAACCGGTTCGTCTCCCCACTCAAGTGCAATGCCGTCGGTATCCTCTTTTGTGAGTATCCCTCTTTGGTAACATTCCATTGCCCAGGCAATGGCACCGCCTGCCAGATTAAAATCCACTCCCAGCTCATTGCAGTATGCGCTGACTTTTACCATGAAAGTAGGTTCCTTACAACCACAGCGTGCAACAATGGTACCAAAAGGCTCCCAATGGTTTCCTTCCGTCACAAGCCCTTTATACGGTCCGTCCGTAATCTCCATATGACGTGCACAGCCGATGGGGCATCCGGGGAAATTCTGTTTTGCTACCGTATATTTATCCACCACCGGGGCAGGATCCATAGAAACATCGGTATCCTCAGGAAATACACACTCTTGACAATTTTTATAAGGAATTGCACCCATGTCCTGCTTCTTTTGAAATATCCCTAAAGTGCTGTATTCGGAAAATTTTTCAGTATTCGGAGCACTTAAAATCCGATTTCTTAATTCCATTGCTTTTTTCATAAACTTATCACCATCAGCTACTTTAATGGGCAATTTCCCTTTACAAACAAGAGCTTTAATGTTTTTTGAACCCATAACTGCTCCGATACCACACCTTCCGAATCCTCTGTTACGGTCCTGAATAACACTTGCACCTCTGACCAGGTTTTCTCCTGCAGGTCCAATGGAAACAACATGTAATTTATCATTATCAAGTTCTTCACGGATGGTATCTAATGTATCCCATGTAGTTTTGCCCCATAATGCAGTCGCATCTCTGATCTCCACCTTCTCATCTGTTATCCATAGATAACAGGGAAAGCGCGATCTGCCTTCTACAATTACAGCATCATATCCTGCATGTTTCAATTCCATTGCAACATAACTGTCACTGGATGATGTTGCCCAGCCGCCTGTCATGGGACCAATAGTGCTAATATTCATTTTGCATGCGCCGGGCGCTACTGTTCCAATAAGGGCTCCGGCTGAAAAAATAATTTTGTTTGCAGGGTCAAAGGGAGTAACCCATTCCTTGATTTCATCGTACACTATTTTTGCCGCATACCCGCTTGAATTCAGCCATTCCTTAAAGTATTTGGTATTATCCTCAACTTTTACTTCTTTGCTTGTGAGGTTAATTCTTAGTGTTTTACCTGTAAATCCATAATTTTCTTTATTCATTTCCATATCCCTCACTTTTCTGCTGAGATCTTAAAGTTGCTCTGAATGCATTAATAATAGTTCTCAAATCATCACTTTTCCGGCAGTATTGCACACATAAAGGGTCACCTTCTATATCAATACACCCGTCGCAAGTAATCCTGTCACCTTTTTTATCAGAATGGATCCGTACTTCATAACCGGGTTTATCTTTCTTTTCAATAATTTCGATAGCAGATACTAAATGATTAAATTCACCTGTATGCTTGTAGGAGCATGCTATTTCACAAGTCAGGCAGCCCCCGCATAGATTCATCTTATAATCCATATTCCCTCCAAATTGACTTTATCAAATAATATTAACTCAAAGACTTATAATATTCATTCACTAACTCTGGTACATTTTCCAAATGATTTAGAAGATTTATCTTGGTCATGGATACGATTTCATCTTTCTCCCTTTTTATCAGGCAATTAATATATTTTCTGTGCTCTATCTTGATTTCCTCTGAATAGTCTTCTTTGCCGGCTAACAAAATTCTGTATAGCGATAGATTTGTCCATAGATTTTCTATCATTTCACATAGCTTCGGCATTTGCGAAATTCTATACATTTCCATGTGGAATTTCTCATTTAAATAGTATAGTTTCTTCCCGTTAACCGGTGTTTCTTTGAGCCTTTTCTCAATCTCATTCTGTATTAATCGAATTTTTTCTATATCTTCCTGTGTAACGTTATCGATAACCTTTTCCAAAACAAATGTTTCCAACTGCATCCTTATGGTATATATTTCTTCAATTTCCTTAATGGTCAATTTTCTTACATAAGCACCTGTGTAAGATTTAAAATCTACTAATCCTGTCTTTTCCAATGATTTTAATGCTTCTCTGACAGGTGTACGACTGACCCCAAAAGACTTTGCTATATCATCCGGGTTTATTCGCTGGTTGAGTTTTAATTCGCCATCAACAATCAAGTTTAAAATCATATCATAAACCTTATCGGAAAGTGTTTTGTGATTACTCTCAATTACCATATTCTCATATTTGGTAAATAATTCATTACTCATTTCACACCTCCTTTTAATAATATATTGTATACAATATATTATATATACTGTCATAGTAACATACATTCATTATGTGTACAATATATACCTATACAAATTTTAAAAACAGATACCGTTAGTTTTCAAATTAATGGTATCTGTCATGATTTAACGATTTCATAAAGAATTGTTCAAATTATGGTAAAACAAATTAAGTAAGCTCCTAATTATTATTTGCTTTCTCTTTTAAGGGTTTTCCTTCTTTTAACCATTCATCGAGCTGCTTTTCTGTTATAATGGGAATTCCCTGTTCTTTTGCTTTTTTATTTTTTGATGAATTGGATTGATGATCATTATTAATGAGATAATCTGTTTTTGAAGTAACGGAATCCGTCACTTTTCCTCCTCTGTCTTCTATAATTTTTTTAAGTTCATTTCTGTTTGCATACTGCTTTAAAGAACCTGTAACGACAAAAGTCATATCCTTTAATGTATTTTCGACCTTTGACGTTTCGATTTTCTCAAATTCAATTTCTTCTAATATATTTTGTACGGTTATCTGATTCTTATTTTTTTTAAAAAAATTAATATAGGCTTCTGCCATGATTTCTCCGATTCCATTGATTCCAATAATTTCATCATAGGATGCTCCGGCAATACGTTCCCAGCTAAAATCAAAATGTTTGCATATTGATTTTGCGTTGGATAAACCAATATTAGGGATTCCCAGACTGTACAAAAATTGGACTACGCTTGTTTTTCTGGACTTATTAATTGAAGCAATCAGATTCTTATAAGATTTATCTCCAAAACCTTCCATTTCAATTATTTCTTTTTCATATTTTTCTATACGGAAAATATCGACAAGCTCTTTTATAAATCCCTTTGCAATAAACTTTTCCAATGTCGCTTCCGATAATCCGTCGATATTCATTGCATTTCTGCCGACAAAATGTGTGAATGATTTTATTTGTTTTGCAATACATTCATCGTTCAGACAATACAAAGTCTTCACGCCTTTTTCCTGTCTTATTTCAGTCCTTCCGCCGCAAACAGGACAAGTTTTAGGTATATTAACCGTATCGCTTTTAGTTATGTTTCCAGACACCTGAGGAATAATCATATTTGCCTTATATACTTCGATAGTATCTCCTATACCGAGCTGCAACCCTTCCATAATACTTATATTATGGACGCTTGCTCGGCCTACGGTAGTGCCTTCAAGTTCCACAGGTTCAAATACTGCTATAGGATTGATGAGTCCTGTTCTGGAAGCACTCCATTCCACCTTTAACAGCTTAGTATCTTTTATTTCATCCCGCCACTTAAAAGCAATCGAATCTCTTGGGAACTTTGACGTTGACCCTAACGATTCCCCGTATGCAATGTCATCGTATGTTAAGACCAATCCATCTGAAGGAAAATCATTTTCAATAACATGAGCTTCAAACCATGAAACGGTTTCTTCCATATTAGAAACATCCACTGTTTTAAATTCAACCACATCAAATCCTTGATTTTTAAGCCAATTCAGCTGATTAATTCTTGAATTATCAAAATCCGCCCCTTCCGATTGGACAATGGAAAATGCAAAAAAATGAACATTTCTTTCAGCCGTTATCTTGTTATTTAACTGCCTAACCGACCCACTGCAAAGGTTTCTTGGATTCTTATACTTAGCCGACACATCCTCTATTGAATTGTTAATCTTTTTAAAATCTGAATACCGAATAACCGCTTCACCTCTTAATATCAGATTTCCTTTATGTGAAATATTTAATGGTATATTGGTAAATACTTTGGCATTATTTGTAATGATCTCCCCAACCTCACCAT
>CAZKKX010000086.1:6526-10402 GCA_964553505.1 uncultured Eubacteriales bacterium
AACAGCCTTTTCCAGTTTACCATCCAAATAAGTCATAACAATTGTCAGTCCGTCTAATTTCCATGACAATATACCGGTTTTGTCTCCAATCCATCCCCTTAGATCCGACACTTCTTTCGTCTTATCTAATGAAAGCATAGGTCTTTCATGAGCTTGTTTCGGCAAATCTGTTAACAATTCGTATCCAACATGAATGGATGGGCTGTTGGAAAGAATTGTGCCGCTTTCCTCTTCCAACCTAAGCAATTCATCATACAATTCGTCATATTCTTTATTGGATATGATTTCTCTGTTTTCCTGATAGTAGGCCTTGGCTGCCTGATTCAATATCTTTATTTTTTCTCTCATCCATTGAATCTTGTTATTTTCAATCATGATTTTCCTCCAACAAACTTTCATTTCCTTATTCTATTTTCTCCAGTGGAGCGATATCCAGCGCAAGATTTTTAATACCGATGTTTTCAAAGGCAATAGTTGCCGTATCGGAGCTATCTTTAGCATTAACCGATATGATGATACCTTGTCCGAATTTTTTATGCCTGACCTTGTCTCCGGTCTTAAGGTTGGATTTCTGAATAATATTATCCCTTTTAGTCTTTAAGTATTTCATCTGTTCAAAAGGGGAAAAACTATCGTTTCTAATGGAAGTAGCAAATTTTTCTTTCTCATTAACACTATCTTCAAAAAGATCTTTTTCTATCTCTGATATGAACATAGATATTGGCAAAAATTCTGGTCTTCCGTAAAGCATACGCTGCTCCGAATGCGTCAGATACAGTTTTTCTCTTGCCCTTGTAATGCCGACATAGCACAGTCTTCTTTCCTCTTCCAGCCCATCCATCGATTCGAAAGATCGCCTTCCGGGAAAAAGTCCTTCTTCCATTCCGGGCATAAAGACCACCGGAAATTCGAGACCTTTGGCACTGTGAAGCGTCATCAGAAGTACGGCATCTTCTGTAGCATCATAATTATCAATATCGGTCATTAACGATATCTTCTCAAGAAATTCAAATAAATTACCTTCTTCATTCTCATGCTCAAAATCATAGATAACAGATTTGAACTCTTGTAAATTTTCTATTCGTGACCTTGATTCCACCGTATCCTGGCTTTCAAGGTCATTTAAATACCCGGTATCTTTTAATAGTGCCTCATATAATTCAGATACCTTCATATGATTTTTTTCTTCCTGATAATGAACAATCACAGAAGCAAAGCTGTATAATCCTTTTCCTGCTTTTGCGGACATCCCTTCAATAATTTCTTCATCCTTTATGACATCAAAAAGGCTTTCATTTCTAACCTGAGCTACTTTATCAAGCTTTTCTATCGTTTTATTACCAATGCCTCTTTTAGGTGCATTGATAACGCGTTTTATGCTAATTTCGTCTACGGAATTTTGCACCAATTTTAAATATGCCACCATATCTTTTACTTCTTTTCTGTCGTAGAACCTCAATCCTCCAAATATCCTGTAAGGTATCTCATATAAACTCAACGCTTCTTCAAGGGCTCTCGATTGAGCATGTGTTCTATATAAAACCGCAAAATCCAAATATTTATTATTAATACCCTTTAAGCGGTTAATTTCATTTGCAATAAAATGCGCCTCATCCTTTTCCGTATATGCTTTGTAATACCTAATCCTGTCTCCTTTATCCTTTTCAGTCCAAAGTTTTTTTGATTTTCTGCCGGAATTGTTACTGATTACATTATGAGCTGCTTCCAAAATTATGGATGTGGATCTGTAATTCTGCTCCAGTTTTATGATTTTAGCATTTGGAAAGTCTTTTTCAAAATCCAATATATTTCGTATATCCGCACCTCTCCACTGATAGATACACTGGTCGTCATCTCCTACCACACATATGTTATGATGCTTTTCTGCCAAGAGCTTTACAAATCGATATTGTATATTGTTGGTATCTTGATATTCATCAACCATTATGTACATGAATTTATCCTGATAATAATTTAGAATCTCCCTATTGCTTTCAAATAATTCCACTACCTTAAGAAGCAGGTCATCAAAATCTAAAGCATTATTTTTTTTCAAAATGCTTTCATAGTATTCATAAACTTTTGCAATTTTATACTCTTTACTTCCAATAGCATAGGGCTCTTCATAAGCTTTTGGCGATATACCTTTATTTTTACAATCCCCAATTATTTTTTGAATATAAGGTATTGAAAATATCTTCTCATCAAGATTTTCTCTTGTTAAGCACTCTTTTATAACTGTTTTTTGATCCTGTGAATCATATATAGTGAAATCTCGTGAATAACCCAGGCTTTCTATGTTTTGCCTCAGAATTCTCATACACGCAGAATGAAATGTCGTTATCCACATATTCAGGTTTTCTCCTATAAGCGCTTCGACTCTATGCCGCATTTCTGCAGCTGCCTTATTCGTAAAGGTAACCGCTAAAATGTTATAAGGAGAAACGCCTTTTTCTTCTATTAGATATGCAATCCTATTGGTCATGGTTTTGGTCTTGCCGCTTCCGGCCCCGGCCAGTATCAATAAAGGTCCTTCAGTTGCAAAAACTGCTTCTTTTTGCATTTTGTTAAGATTTCTTTCAATTTCATCTCTCATCAATAAATTACCATTGCTCATTTTAGTTCCCACGCTTTCCTTATGTTATTTACCTATTACTATTGTACTAAAAACCATATCACCATCGCAAGAATCATAATGGTCAAAAGAATCTTAATCCACTTCTCTCCTTTTGATACTGCAAAAATACTACCAAGGTAAGCACCAATGCCATTGCCTACTGCTAAACAAAATCCCAAAAAAAAATCCACTTTCCCATTAATAATAAATACCAGTAAAGAAGATATGGTATAAGCTCCTACTATAAATACTTTTGCAGCATTTATCCGAACAAGATCACAGTCCGTAAGCAATGACATGGCAGCAATAATAATAAACCCAACTCCTACTTGAATAATTCCACCATATAGACCAATGAAAAAAAATACAATTTGTCCCGGTATTCTGTATTTAAGTCCGGTTTCACCTTTAAGGTCCTGTAGCTTTTTTTGAGGGTTTAGGAGAATTTGAAAAAGAATCAAAATCATTATAATTACCAGAATTTTATTAAAAACCTGATCAGAAATATTGACTGCAATATTTGAGCCTATGATAGAACCTACTACTGCCGGAATTGCCAAATTCAGGTTCATTTTTAAATCAAAACAATTCTTACGTTTAAAACTGTATACAGCTGAGATATTTTGAATTAACAGGGCGACCCTGTTGGTCCCGTTTGCAACTGCCGAAGGCATACCAAAAAAAATCATCATAGAAACAGTAATAACAGAACCGCCTCCGCCTATGGTATTGATAAACCCTGCTCCTATACCTAATAGGTTTAATATTAGTATCTTGTGAATCTCCATCCATATGCACCTCTCCAGCTTAGAACTCTTTATCAGCTATTCAAACCTTTGATGAATATTACACCAAAAATCATCAGAATTATCCCAATCACTCTTGTAAAGCTCATGGGAACTTGTTCTATCCCAAGCACACCGTAATATTCCAGAAAAACAGAAAGAGTCACTTGAGCCGCAATAGCTATAGAAAGAGCGGTTGCAGGTCCAAGTATCCTTACTGAGAAAGCAGAGCCCACTACGATAATTAGACCAAAAACCCCTGCCAATAAATAGTATTTTGGGATATCTGTGATCTTGCTAATATCTCCTTTTCCAAAAAATACTACTGCTAAAAGCATTATTGAAACCGTTGTAAAAATACTGATTAGGCTTGCCTCTAATGCGCCTGTCTGCTTTCCGATATTAGAAATAAATATCGGCTGCAAGCATAAACACGCACCTACTAAAACTGCAACAAAAATGGAAAAAATATTA
>CAZKKX010000087.1:0-10094 GCA_964553505.1 uncultured Eubacteriales bacterium
TTTAGTCTTTTTCCCGGTCTTATCATAGTTTCCCACATATCAATACCTATTCGTTTTATCAAAAGAAATTCTATTCTGGCACCGGTAGAAGCTTTAATACCATATAGCCTCGCCGGAATAACGCGAGAATCATTTAAAACCAGACAATCACCTTCGTTAATATAATCAAGAATTTCAAAAAAATTTTTATGTTCAATCTTACCAGTATTTTTATTTACGACCATAAGCCTTGAAAAATCCCTTTCGGGCAAGGGGTTTTGTGCAATTCTGTCTTCAGGTAAATGGTAATCAAATTCGTCAATCCGCATTTTATTCTCCATAAGTTGATATTAATTCAACGCCTGTATAATAATGATACAATATTTCTTTAAACGAATACCCCGAATGAGCCATAGCAACAGCACCTCTCTGACTCAGCCCAAGTGCATGCCCATATCCGGCTCCTCCAAAAACATATATGTCGGAATCCGAAACAACATCCTGCTGGATAAATACAATCCTATTACCGTTTGATACGTAATTTCTGGAATTCCTGAGCCGAGTTATATTGTTTTTTTCATCTATTGCAAAACTTCCTGCCAATTCGGTTTTCGTATCTGAATTATTTCCTATAAGATTAATAATGTTGTCATTCATTATAGTAAATTTTAAAGATTTAATTATATTATATCCTAAAACTTTTCGTATATTATCTTTTTCAAGGGTAACCGTATTTTCCGAACCTTTTATAACAAGCTTTGCAACACTGCCAAGCTTTGAATGCTGGCTTATGTATATGTTTTTAATTTCGCCTATCGAATACCCTGCCTGGTTTAACGATTTTTGTATCTCATTTTTAGTTAATTTTTGTTCCCATGTATAAGGGTCATCGAAATCATCCTTTACACCTCTCACATAGTTAATTTTTTGCCCCCATACATTTTCGCTGTTTTCAGTATGTCCGCCGCTGTCCATATGATAGAATGCAGATATCGGCTCTCCATTATAGGTTAGAATCAAACCTTTAGTGTCATCTACGGCTTGATTTGTATTTTTACTTTCTGCTGAAAATCCACCATAAGATTGACAATGTGTTGTAACACACAAGTCAAATCCTTCCTGATTATGATTATTTCTATTAACTACGGCATAATTCCTTGCCGCAACGGCTTGTGCCTTTAATGCTTCACCGGGAGCCGTAACAGATATTTCCTTGGGCAATACTCCATATAAATATTCTTCTATTTTTAATCGATTTATAACTGATAAATTTCCATTTTCGGCATTTTTAAAAATTATTTCACCTCGGAACAATCTGTTATCCATTGCAACCAAATTATTCTCTTTAGGCTGAAATGTGTATTCTCCGTATGAAGGATTGTAAATAAATATAATATCTCCTGAATTATCTGTTACTTGTACTCTTCTGCTATTCTTAGAGATAACAGTCATATCAATATCTGATAATAATAATTTCAATTCATCAAAATATTTTTCGGCATTATTATAAGTGGTGAATGCGCCGACCCATACTTTCCACCTGCCTTCTAATGATAAATACGGCTCAATTCCAAAAGCCTCTAAAGAATTTGCAAAATCAATAGCCTCTGTTTTTGAAGCGTAGCTTCCACCTAACTGAATATGTATCGGTCCTGTTATATTGGAATTGCCCGAATCCTTACTATCATCATAATCATACTCAAAAAAATAATCTCTCATATTTAAATAGTAACTGTCTTTTCTGACGCATATCTCTTTTCTGTTCATTAAATCGTACAAAGGTGTAAATTCATTATTCGAATAATATCCAAAAACAAATCCTTTGTCAGATGCTAATGAAGTAGTAGCCACAGCGCTGCTGCCACTACGAAGGCCTATTTTTATAAATTGAGAATTACTATTCTCCGCAAATGAAAACAGATTAAATGAAATTATAGCAATAATCATAAGAACAAAAACAATAATCTTTTTTTTCATACTGATTCCCCCAGAATTATTTGAAACTAAATTGCTCCTCTTCTGATATATTAATCCCTAAATGCAAATATGCCTGTTTTGCCGCAGTTCTCCCTTTTTGTGTTCTGTGAATAAATCCTGCCTGAAGTAAATATGGTTCATATACATCCTCAATTGTAATTTTCTCTTCTCCTACTGCTGCAGAAATCGTATCAATGCCTACAGGACCACCATTAAATTTATTAATAATAATATCCAATATTTCTCTGTCTAATCTTTCCAACCCCATTTTATCTATTCCAAGAGAATCAAGGGCTATATTAGTAATATCTATATGTATCTTTCCAGTTCCCTTCACTTGTGAAAAATCCCTCACTCTTTTTAAAAGACGATTTGATATCCTTGGCGTTCCTCTTGATCTAACAGCAATCTCTTTTGCAGATGCTTCATCAATATTTACATTTAAAATGCCTGCAGACCTTCTGATTATCTGCTCAAGCTCTTCATCACCATATAGATCCAGCTTCGAAACAACACCAAACCTATCCCTCAACGGAGGAGATACACTTCCCGCCCTTGTTGTAGCACCTACAAGAGTAAATTTTGATAAGTCAAGCCTAATAGACCTCGCCGCCGGCCCTTTACCAATGACAATATCTAAAACAAAGTCCTCCATAGCAGAATATAATATTTCTTCAACAGACCTATTTAATCTATGTATCTCATCTATAAACAAAACGTCATTTTCTTCTAAATTGGTTAAAATTGCTGCTAAATCCCCCGCCCTTTCTATAGCAGGTCCCGAAGTTATTTTTATTTTTACATTCATTTCGTTTGCAATAATTCCTGCAAGAGTTGTTTTTCCAAGCCCGGGAGGACCATAAAACAAAACATGATCCAGTGGTTCATTTCTCATACGTGCAGCATCTATAAATATTTTTAGATTTTCCGTGACATTTTTTTGGCCAATATATTCATTTAGATACTTTGGGCGTAAACTAATCTCCATATCCGTATCTTCATTTGATAAATCTGTCGCCGTTATTCTTTCATGTTCTTCCATACATATTCTCCTGTTTTTGGGGTTAGTTCATCTCTATCTTATTGTCTGCTCAATTTTATAAGTGCTGATTTAATAATTTCTTCCACACTTGCCGTCTCCTCTTGGCTCAATCCTACCGCTTCCAAAGCTTCTCCTTTGGTATAACCTAAGCCTACTAAGGCTTCCAAAGCTTCTTCCTTTAAGGTTTTCGTATGCCTTGAACCGGCTTCGTTATTATCATTCAAACCACTGATATCTCCTATTTTATCTTTTAACTCTAAAATAATCCTTTGAGCCGTTTTTTTTCCGATTCCGGGCGCTTTGATAAGCGCTGTTGTATCTTCAAATAAAATAGTCTTTTTCAACTCACCAGTTCGATATGTAGACATAATGGACAATGCTGCTTTTGCTCCTACTCCGTTTACTGAGAGCAGTTTTTTAAACATGTCTATATCATCCTTTGTAGCAAATCCATAAAGACTAATATCATCTTCTTTTACCATCATAACCGTATAGATCATGACTTCTTCATTTTTATTAATAGTATTTATTGAAAGTTGAGGAACGTGTATTTCATATCCAATGCCACCGTTTTCTAAAATAATTCCACTTTCGAAAAAAGATATCACTTTTCCTTTTATATAATGGAACACGTTTCTCCCCTCCTTATCTTTTAAGACATAGTTTTTGATAGCTTCGTGAATTTGCATGACATACGGCAGCAGCCAAAGCATCTGCCGTATCATCCGGCTTAGGGATATCGTTCAAATTCAAAATGTTTTTTACCATAATTTGAACCTGTTTTTTTTCTGCTCTGCCATACCCGACAAGCGCTTGTTTGATTTGCAGCGGTGTGTACTCAAAGACTTGTAAATTCTTATTAGCACATGCTACCATTACAACTCCCCTCGCCTGACCAACCAACAAGGCAGTTTTTGTATTTTTATTAAAAAACAATTCTTCGATTGAAGCTTCTTGAGGTTCATATTTTAATATAAGCTCATTTAATTCAAAAAAAATTTTCTTTAGCCTTTCGGACATATTCATCTGAGTTGATGTTGTGATTGCACCATATTTTATTGTCTTAAAACGACTCCCATTAAGTTCAATAATTCCATATCCCAAGGTAGCAAAACCCGGATCAATTCCTAAAATCCTCATGAATTCTCCCTATCTTCCATATAGCCTTATCAGTTTATAGATTAGTTCGTAGTTATAATATGAAAATTTTATTTCTACACCCCTTACACCTTGGAGCTTACACCTGAAATCTTACATCATAAATCTTAGATCTAATTGTTGTTCATTTACGCTTAGTGTATTATATCACAAGTGACAACTATTTAAAATTTTTATTGTTTAAGATTTTTTTTCTTATGTTATAATAATTATAAAAAATAATTTATAATTATTCGGGAGGTTTACATGAAGTATTCAAGGCACAATAAAATTCTTGAATTAATCCAAAAAAATGAAGTTGAAACACAAGAAGAACTTTCACAACTTCTTATAAAAAATGGATATAATGTAACCCAAGCTACCATATCGAGAGATATAAAAGAACTTAAATTAATTAAAATACAAACCGCATCAGGCAAATACAAATATGCTGCCGAAACTCATGCTTATCAATCTATCACGGACAGATTTATCAAAGTTTTTAAAGACACCATTTTATCTGTAAATCATTCCAACAATATTATCATCCTCAAAACTCTAACAGGCTGTGCCAATGCAGCATGCGAAGCAATTGATGCTCTCAATTTGGATAATATTTTAGGAACTCTGGCAGGAGACAATACTATTTTTGTTGTAGTTGATGAAAAATCAAATGTGAACAAATTGGTAAGCCAATTTAATGAATTGATACAATGAGCAGGTGAAAAAGATGATTTCATTTTTATCCATTAAGGATTTTGCTTTGATTGATACATTAAATGCAGATTTTGAAAAAGGTCTTAATATCATAACCGGCGAAACCGGCGCTGGCAAATCTATTATCATTGAAGCCATTAGCTTAGCTTTAGGAAGTCGTGCAGATACTACTTTCGTGAGAACAGGCAAAGAAAAATCCGTCATCCAACTGGTTTTGGAATGCAACCCGGTAATATTGAAAATACTTCATGAAAATGATATCTCTACTAATGATGGAAGCATTGTCATAACCAGAGAAATATATGCATCCGGAAAAAGCAACTGCAAAATTAATGATATGATGGTAACAGTATCTCTCCTTAACAAAATTTGCAGAAAAATTGTTGACATACATGGTCAATACGACCATCAATCTCTCCTGTCTCCTGAAAATCATCTTGCTTTAATAGACCTCTATAATTCTTCAGAGATTACTCAGATAAAAGAATACGTGAAAAAATATTTTAAAGAATATACATCAATTATTAATCAACTAGATAACCTTAAAAATACAAAAGAAGAATCCGAGAGAAAAAAAGATTTTCTTATGTATGAGCATCAGGAAATAACCTCGGCTTCTTTAAGTATTGGTGAAGATGAAGATTTAGAACAAAAACTATTGATTCTTCAAAACAGCGAAAAAATATTCAATTCTCTATCCGCTTCATATGAGCTTTTATATTCTGATTCACATGCGGTTCTCAGCAATCTGGGTAAAATATCAGGACTTATGAAAGATATCCTGGATTATGACCAACAACTTTCTGATTTTGGAACAATTATCTCCGACCATCTGTATCAACTTGAAGACCTTTCTGCTGAAATACGAAATTATAAAGAAAAAATTCACTTTTCTTCTCATGAATTGGACGAAATTCAAGAAAGGCTGGAGACCATAAACACTCTTAAAAGAAAGTATGGAAACAGTATAAAACAAATCCTTCAATACAAGGAAAAAATAGAAAAAGAAATAGATTTAATAGATAATTCCGAATCAACCATATCAGAATTAACAGAAAAAAAAGAGGAATTAGAAAACACGCTTATTATTCAATCCCAGGAATTGACTAAAATCAGAAAAAAAACTGCTACTGAAATAGAAAAGAAAATAAATAAGGAATTGAAAGAATTGAATTTTAATCATTCCGAATTCAAAGTAAGTTTTGATACGATGCAAAATTCTGAAGGAAACACTATTTTTTCCTCAGAAGGAACTGATTTAGTTGAATTTTTAATTACCACCAATAAGGGTGAACCTCTAAAGCCCTTGGCTAAAATTGCTTCAGGCGGAGAGATTTCAAGAATTATGTTGGCATTCAAGAAAATTATTGGGGATTATGACGGTATCTCTACAATGATTTTTGATGAGATAGATATTGGAATCAGCGGTTCAACAGCCAGTGTCGTTGGAAAAAAACTTAAAGAAATATCTCAAAATCATCAAGTGTTATGTATTACACATTTGCCACAGATCGCTGCTATGGGTGACCGAAATTATATAATTAATAAGCAATCTGATAACCTGGGAACACTTACTTTTCTAAAAAGGCTCAACCAAAACGAAGCTATCCATGAAATAGCAAGGATGCTTGGCGGTGAAAAAATTTCTGATGCAGCCATAAAAAATGCTGAAGATATGGTTAAGCAAGCAAAGAGAACAGGGCATATCTAACCTTCATAATTCAAATGCGTATAAAGCAAATTTCCCATAAAACTTATAGATTTATGGGAAATTTTTATATTATTATCATAATATGAATTGATTAATCCTGTTTTTCTTCAGTCACGTCGACATCTTTTACTTCATCTTGATCTTGTACTACTGTTTTAACTGTCTCTTCCGCTGCTTCTTGACCGCTTTTTGTTACGTCTTCATTATTATCTTTTTCAGGATTCTCTATAGTTTCTTTAATGCTCAAGCTGATTCTCTTGTTTTCTTTATCTATATCAAGAATCTGCGCCTGAACAATTTCTCCTATTTTAACCTCACTTGCTGGATTTGCCACATGCTTATGTGCCATTTCAGAAATATGAACCAACCCATCCATGCCGGGTTCTATCTCAACAAAAACACCGTAATCTTTTATTTGTACGACTTTCCCATCTATGATTTCATCTACATGATATTTACTGTCAACCTGTTCCCACGGTTCTGCAGTAGTTTGCTTAAGACCAAGAGATACTTTTTCGTTTTGCTTATCAATAGACAAAATTTTTACATTTATTGTTTGGCCTATTTTTAATACATCCGAAGGATGACTGATCTTACCCCAGGAAATTTCTGAAATATGAAGTAGTCCGTCAATTCCCCCGATATCTACAAAGGCACCATAATCTGTAAATCTCATGACTTTTCCTTCAACAACATCTTCCACGGATATACTGTTCCAAATTTTTTCTATATTGAGAGCTTTTTCCTCATCCAAATATGTTCTGTGTGAAAAGATAATTTTATTTTTCTTTTTGTCTAATTGAGTGACTTTAACCGGCAAAACTTGTCCGATAAATTCATTTACATTTTCAATATACCTGTCAGATAATTGAGAAACTGGTATAAACCCTGATATTTCTTTGTAAGTTGCAATCACACCGCCTCTTACTTTATTTTTAACTTTAACCTCGATTGTTGATTTATCTCTATATAATTGAGAAATATCATTCCAATGCTCATTGGCTTCTAATTTCTTTTTGGATAGCAATAGATTTCCTTCGCCATCATCCGTTTTCAATACTTGAGCTTCAATCTCATCCCCATAGCTGTACATTGAAGTCAAAGAATCCTCTGAATTAGTTGAAATTTCTTCTTTTGGAATAATCCCATCTTTTTTACACCCTAAATTTACCACTATCTCATTGTCTCTCACTTGAATAATGGTTCCCTTTACAATTTCCCCTCTTCCTGGGATACGTAAAGATTTTTCGATTTCATCCATTAAATCATACATTTGATTTTCCGAATCGCTTTCTTTAGTTGTTTCCGTCTCTCCACGAAAGCTTGTTTCACTCATAACAGTAATAACCTCCTTAATAATCCATTCAGGTGTAGATGCACCTGCTGCGATTCCAATTTTATTATATTTTTTAAAATCATTCAATGGTAAATCGTCTTTTGTTTCAATAAAATATGAAATTTTACAAAATTTTTTCGATATTGCATACAATTTTTGGGTATTAGAGCTATGTTTTCCACCAATTATAATCATAGCTTCAACTCGTTTTGCTGTCTCCTCACAACTCTTCTGTCGTTTTTCAGTTGCTAAACATATTGTATTGTGCTTTTCTATACTTAATAACTTGTTATCCAAAATAGATATTACCTCATCCCACAGACTTTTGGTAATAGTAGTTTGTGCAACAATACAAATATTATCAGATGAAATTATCTTCGCATCTTCTTTATTTTCAATGATGGTGGCACTGTTGCCGCACCATCCGTTGATGCCTATTACTTCAGGATGATTCTTATTTCCAATAATAATTACCTTTTTTCCTTTTTCATAATTTTGCCTTGCGGTTTCTTGTATTTTCCGAACATGTCCGCAAGTTGCATCCACCACTTCTATTTTTTTTTGTTCAGCCTGCTGATAAAAGGATTTAGGCACGCCATGTGATCGAACAATTACAATAGAACCTTCCATTATTTCTTCCAGAGAATCAATACATCTTACACCTTGCTTTTCAAGCTCTCGCGTCACCTGAGTATTATGTATCAATGGTCCGTATGTATATATACGACGACCTTTCCCTTCATTTTCTTTAATTGTTTCCTGTGTTTTTTTCATGGCCTCTTTTACACCAAAGCAAAATCCCGAATTTTCAGCTACAATAATTTCCAAAACAATCCCTTCCTTACTTCTTGCTCTTTAATCTGTCCCAGTAGTCTTTCAAAGATTTCTCAAATTTATTATCATCAAACTCATAGTATTTTTTATTCCTAATGTTTTTCGGCATATAATCTTGCTCCACAAAATGGTTTGGATAATCGTGAGGATAAAGATATCTCTTTTTGTTGTTGCGTCCGTGATTCGAATATCCGTCGCATAAGTAATCCGGAATTCTGCCTGTATCCTTTGAATCCAAATCATTCAAAGCCTCATTTATTGCCCTGTACGCTGAATTTGATTTGGGGAGCAATGTCAATAATAATACTGCTTGAGCAAGAGGAATCTTTGCCTCCGGTAGCCCAATCTGAAATGCGGCATCTACACATGACTTTACGACACAAATTGCTTTAGGATATGCCAGGCCAATATCTTCAGATGCTATTACCAATAACCTCCTGCAGATTGAATTCAAATCACCGCCTTTTATCAGGCGTGCCAATGCATGAATACTTGCCTGAGGGTCAGAACCTCGAATGCATTTCTGAAAATAGCTCATCAGGTTATAATGCCCGTCTCCATCCTTATCATGATACATAATTTTACTTTGAGAACATTCATTTGCTTTTTTGATATCAATAAACAGCTCAGCAGTTTCATAAACCATATAAGTATTGATAATTAATTCTAAAGTATTAAGAGCGCGCCTTAAATCCCCCCCTGAAACTTCAGAAATATACTTTAACGCTTCATCCTCATAATGAATTTTAACGCTAAGCCTTTCTTCTTCTTTTATAATGGCTCTCTTGAGACCGTCCGTTATATTATCGGTTGTCAGAGGTTTAAATTCAATAGTGCTGCATCTGCTCAGTAATGAATTGAAAATGGAAAAATTAATATTTTCAGTTGTACTGCCGATTAAAGTAATGTTACCATTTTCTATATATTCAAGAATGGACTGCTGCTGTTTTTTATTTAAATAATGCAATTCGTCAATATATAACAAAATACCTTTTAAAGTGGTCAAAGTCCCTATCTGAGCGACAACTTGCTTAATATCATCCATATTTGCATTGGTTCCATTGAGCTTAAAAAATTTTTGATGTGAACTTTTTGCAAGGATATGTGCAACAGTTGTTTTTCCAGTTCCTGAAGGGCCATAAAAAATCATATTAGGAATCATCCCGGACATAATTATTCTGTTTAACAGCTTTCCCCCACCTATTACATGTTCCTGCCCGACAATTTCATCCAAATTTTCCGGGCGCATTCTATCTGCTAAAGGATTCATTATTTCACCCCTGATTTCTATATGGTATATTTGTCTAAAATTTGAATGATTTACTCAAGCTTTTTATGAAGGACAGGGGGATGAAAAGGTT
>CAZKKX010000088.1:0-10066 GCA_964553505.1 uncultured Eubacteriales bacterium
TGCATCTGTTGTGAATTCAATTTTCTTTTTGTATTTTGTATTATATTTTTCAATAAAATGTCTTGTTAAAGGAAAGATATCTTCTTTTCTTTTTCGAATCGGTTCTATATGTATTGGAATAACATTTAATCGATAATAAAGGTCTTCTCTGAATTTCCCTCGTTTCACAAGCATCTTTATATCTTTATTAGAAGCAGCGATTATACGAATATCTACTTCAATGGGTTCAGTTCCTCCTACGCGAATAATCTGACGGTTCTGAATAACCTGCAGTAGTTTTACCTGCAGATTTAGAGGCATTGCACCTATTTCGTCAAGAAAAAGACTGCCTCCGTTTGCCATTTCTATAAGTCCCGATTTTCCACGGCTATTGGCTCCTGTAAAAGCTCCTCCCTCATAACCGAATAGCTCTGATTCCAAAAGAGATTCCGGAATTGCACCACAATTTATTTCTATCATTCTCTCTTTGGCTCTTGAACTGTTATTATGAATATACTGTGCTAAAAAGCTTTTCCCGACTCCAGATTCACCTGTAAGCATTACTGTAGAATCTACAAGTGCAACTTTTTGTATCAATTTGACAAGTTCCGCAAAGTGAGAACTTGAAAATATTAGTTTGTTCTGATTTGTTTTTTTCTCTTGACTGACTTTATAAGAATATTCTTCTTTTTGACTGAAATACTTTCTTAAAATCTCCGAATCCTCTACGCTTTTTGCATTTAATACAATCCGAAATATCTCTCCGTTTTCATCAAATACCGGTACTCCGGTGACAATCGCCTGTCTGCTGTTATTGATTCTCTGAATAATGGTAACTTCCCTTTTTTCTTTCAAAACAATAGGCGTAACAGAAGGATCGAATATCTTTTCTTTTTCAAGATCTTGCCCATTTTTACCCAAGACTTGTTCCTTTTTGATTCCTGTAATTTTCTCAAAAGCTTTGTTAACTCTCAGTGCATTTCCTTGTCCATCCGTAACATAAATGCTATCGGCAGAAAATTCTATTATTTCGTTTAGTTCGTTTTCCAAATCCTTCAGGTATATTAAATCATTAAAGACCTTTTCTAAATCCAGACTACATCTGTCCTTTTTTTTCCGGATAGTTCTTGTTCTATTAACATCCTCTTTGTTGTATAAATCCGAAGAGATAAAACTAATAAAAGCGTTGAGTATTAGCGGTTGGGTCAGTATACCTTTTACATTTCCCGATGCATCTTTTATCCCAAAAACTTTACAATTATTTAATTTAAAAACAGTGCTGACTTCTTCTTTTTCGCTAAGAATAATACAATCCTTTGCTTGCTCTTCAATTTGTTCTTCTAATGAAATCCCATTATAATAACAATCTATTAAGTCTTCTTTTGTCAGAACACCTTTAAATTCATTCTTGGAGTTGTTTACAATAACACACTCTAACTGTTTCTTCCGAAATAATTCCACTGCATCTTTTAAAGTTTTATTGCCATTGATACTATCTTTTATGACGTATGCAATATCTTTTAAGAGAATAAGACATGCCCCCTAAATTCAATTGATAAATGTATTATAACAGATTATATCTCTAAATTATTTTTTATATGCTTTTTAAGTTTTTAATTCTATAATCACTGCTTTCCTTAATAACAATCTCCATATTGTGGGACTGTCCTTTTCCGATATAATACTGAAGCCATTGAAAAGATTTATTATCAATCCATTCAGGTCTTTCTATGCCGATTATGATATTTTTTTCCTTTGTGAAATAATGTAACCATTTTTCAATTGATTTATATAAACGAATATCCGGAACATTGAATTGATAAATAGAAATGTTTTTCCTGCAGCAATCAGCCTTTTCTATCAGGTGGCTGTTAATAAAAGATAAATCCTGAAGACAATAGTCAGGGATTTTTTTCCATATATCATTATCGGCTCTTAAAGAAAAATACTCAATCAATTCCGATAACCAATAATAATCTACTTCTTTCAAATTTTTTTCTAAAGATGAAACCAAAACAGAAACATTATTCTGAGATTTTTCGTTTATGTATTGCTGATATCTCTTATGCTCCAAAATTGTAAAATAAGCATCTTGTTTTTTAACATGGTTGTAAACATTATTGGCGGTTTTTTCAGGGCCATTTTTGATCTCCTGGTAAACCTTCTGAAGCTCCTGCATAGGACCTATATTCAATTCTTCCCTCAGCACTTTGCAGCATTTTTCATAATGCGTAAGAGCCGCATTTCGATCACCTAATTGAATATACAGCCGTATAAGATTTAAATATAAATCTTCTTGCAATGGGTTCATCCTTATCATTTCTTCATAAACTTCGATGCATTTTTCCGGTAAATTGTTTTCTTGAAGATATGTAGAAAATCCTGATAATAACGCAATATACTTTCGTTGGCAGGCTTCCCTTTCATAAAAGACCCAGTCATTAAACTCAGGACAATTTTTTAAATAGAATCCTTCGAGAAATTCACCTTTATATATTGAATGAATTTTTTCCATTGTGATATTTTTGTAATACTTTTTGTCTTTCTCTATATTTGTTAATAGATTATCCAGCAAGCTGACATCTGTTATTATTTTATATGTCTCATTGATTTTACAACCATTTTTTACATTAACAATAATATCTTGAGCCTTTTCATTTTTGAAAATCCGCCTCAAAGTCCACAGTGTATACCTTAAATTATATTTAGCCGCTTCCGAATCGCTGCTTCCCCAGAAAAGTTCAACTAATTTTTCTCTGTTTAATATTTTATCTGAATTCATGGCAAGGTAACATAAAAGACCAAAGGCTTTGCCGCTCATATATTCATTTATAGACCGATTATTTAATTTTATATCAAGTGTTCCCAGTGAATAAACCTCAAGCTTCTCCAAAAATACACACCCCTATTTCATTTCCTGAAAACGCACTGTCATGATGATAAAATCAGATCGATAAATATTATTAACGGATTAACAATATATTTCCTTCTTTTATGGTCCCTGTCACTTTTATATCTTTCAGTTTTTCTTTTTGAATTATAAAAGGATCCTGTTCTAACAAAACAAAATCTCCTTTTTTTCCTCTCTCTATACTGCCTTTTGACTCCTCTTCAAAACCTGCATACGCACCATTGCAGGTAAACATTTTAATTGCTTCTAAGACATCTGTTCTGTTTTCTTTCACAGGATGGTTAACAGCCGAGTGAATACCTAAAATGGGATTCATTTCTGTCACGTCACTATCAGATCCACCGGCTATACACAATCCTTCCTGAATCAATTTCTTAAATCTGTTGGTTTTTTTATATCTGTCACCTAAACGTGCTTCATACATTTTGCCTGGTCCGCCCCACATATATTCAAATGCGGGTTGCATGGAAGGTATGATGTTTAATTCTCCGGCACGAAGGATTTGTGAATCTGTTGCCAGTTCAAAATGCTCAATCCGGTGCCTGCAATCTTTTCTGAAACAATACTTCTGAGCCTTTTCATATGCTTTTAAAGCCTGATCTATGGCTATTTCTCCAATAGCATGCAATGCAATTTGAAGCCCTTGTTCATGAGCATTTAATACAAAATCATCTACCTCTTCTTGTGTATAATAAAGAACACCGTTGGTAAGAATTTCGTCCTCATAGGGATTAAAAAGTGCTGCCGTTCTTGATCCGAAAGATCCATCGAGAAATAAATCTCCTCCTATACACCGGACACCTTTTTCAATGGCTTTTCTTATATCTGTCGTTTGGTAAAATAACTTTACATCTATGGGAAAAATACTATTGTTTTCTAAAATACAGTTCATACCGGACTCATTAAAAAAATTACCACCCTCCATGGAATTTAGAGAAGTAATTCCTTTACAGATTGCATGCTCTATTGCCTTATTGATGGCTTCTTTCTTTACTTGGTTCGGTATATTCTCAATGATATATTTTCTTACAAATAAATTTGCCCTTCCGATCAATCGTCCATCCGGAAGGCCTCTTTCATCTCTTAATATTCCTTCTAAGTTAAAAGGGATATTCAACATGCTCAAAAGCATGGTATTTACTGAGCTGACATGATATTCTACACGGTTTATCCATACAGGATTGTTGGGGGAACATTTATCAAGTTCCCGACGATTAGGCAATCTTTTTTCGGGTGTCTTCATTTCATCGAAGCCGATCCCTCTTATGATTTCACCTTTACCTGTTTTGGAAGCTACTTCAGAAATAATCTCAAACAATTGGTTCAGGTTTTCCACGTGATTTAAATCCAAACTTTTCAAATTAAGACCTGTCTGAGCCAAGTGAACATGATTATCAAAGAATCCGGGAAATACTACACAATCCTTTAGGTTAATTGCTTCCACCGCTTCTTGAATATATTGGCGATAGCCTTCTCCGCAACCTGTTTCTACTATTATCCCATCTTTTACAATAACCCAATTCACTATTGTATTTTTACAATCCATTGTGTATATCTTACCATTATATAGCAATAGGTCTATGCCGCTCATACGAACCTTCCCTTCTTCTTGTAAATTCAATGGATAGAGAACTATATTTTAAAATCTAAATCCTCTTCAATCTCATTATATAACATTTCTCGTCATAAGACCAATTAAGTTATTTGCATATACCCTGACTCATTTTAATAGTAGTTCCTTTAAATACTCATAGATGATTTCTGATGTTTTTATTACGCTGTCAATGTATACAAATTCATCGTGAGTGTGATAATTCTCTCCTCCCGGTCCAAAAACAAATGTGGGCACCTGTAATCTGGATGCTACGGTATTGAAGTCACCAATGCTGGAGAAATAAGCAATCTTTGCCGATTTACCGGTTACTTCCTTAATGCACTTATTCAATAAAAGGGTGTACGGATGATCCTCCTCAACAGTATAAGGTTCAAATCCACCACTTCCGTTGAAAGGGCCTTCCCTGAACTGAATTTCCGTATCACATTTTATGCTTGCCTTTTGTATCGCCTTCTGAATCTCGTTTTTTAGATAATCCTCATCTTCTCCCCTAACTACATGCCTGAAAATGGTAAATGAGGCATCATCTGCAACACTACATGCCTGACCCCCGCCCTTGGATTCAATAATACAAATGGAACCTTTTCCTAATTTGTCATCTTTTATAGTTTTTGACTGTTTCAATTCAACCATAACTTTTGAAGCATCCAAAATCGCACTTACTCCTTCTTCGGGGTTTGCCGCATGTGCTGCTTTTCCGGAGAATCGAACAGTATAATTTATTCCTCCCCTTGCTCCTAAGCAGAGACAGGGAAACTCATTTTTTGAAAAACCGCTGCTGGGTTCGGGAATCAATGCAACATCTGCATCACTGCATAGCTCATCATAAATTAATGCCTGAGTTCCTAAACCAAATGGTCCCTCTTCCACTGAAACAAAGGAATACAGAATTTCTCCATTGAATTCCGGGTGAAGTTTCACAAAAGCATCCAATGCGATCATCATTGCTGCAGCACCTGATTTCATGTCTAAAGCACCAAGTCCGTATAACTTGTTTTCATCCTCGATTATTGCCTTAAGAGGGTCTCTATTCCAACCTTTGCATATATTGACCGTATCAAGATGTGCATTGAGTAGTACTTTTACTCCTTCTTTATTACCCTTTATCCGACCAACCAGGTTTTTGCCCTTAAAACCGGTTATTTTATCCTCATGGTAATGATGCATATTCGGAGATAATTCATGTTCAGAAAGCCAATCATAAGCATATTCCATGATTTCATCTTCCTGAAAATACGGGCTATATATTTGAATAAGATCTGATAGTAAATATACAATTCTGTCTTTATTAATATACTCTTCCTTATTTATACTCATAACTACATTCATACTCATAACAACCTAACCTTTCGTCAACTCAATAGTATGTTTCGTATAAGTTAATAGTAATCTCAAAGCCCCTCGTTCCGTAATGCTGCAAGGGGCTTTGAATTTTTATATGGCCTTCTTTTTTAAGTATTAACTATTGCCTGTTATACTTACTCGCCAGCCGTTACGGTTTCGTTATCGTGGTAAGTTTTAACCGAAGCCTTTTCTCCTTCTTTCCAGATAAATTTATTGGTTACGCCATAAATAATCGCAATAACCGGGGCAAGAAATGCCAAATAAGTATACGGTAAGTATTCTAAAGTTCCAACCCCTAATACACCTGTAAAGTAAACACCGCAAAGTCCCCAGGGAACCAATGGAGATGTTACCGTTGCTGAATCCTCGCAGGTTCTTGAACAAACCTGAGGTAAAATATTAAGTCTCTTGTATGCCGGAACCAGCATTCTTCCAGGTATGATAATTGCCATGTACTGACTTGCAGAGAAAAGATTTACAACAACAGCAGAAAGAACATGTGTGACAATCAATCCTCTGACATTGTTTACAACTCCTGATATCTTACTAAGAAGTGCTGCAAGCATACCGGTTTTTTCTAATATGCCTCCAAGACTCAGTGCTATAAATCCTAAAGAAATGGTCCACATCATGCTTTGGAGCCCACCTCGACTTAAAAGAGAGTCGACATCGGCAACGCCTGTCGATGAGGTGAATCCATTCTGTAAGATGTTAAGCATATCTCCAAGTCCAATACCCTGAAATAACATAGCAAATATAGCACCTAATAGAGACGCCAAAACCATTACGGCAAGACCTGATACTTTTTTAACTGCCAAAACAACAACAAAAATGGGTGGAATCAAAGCAATAGGGGATACGAAATAATTGTCTTTAATACCGGTTAAAATACTGTTAATTTGATTTGTATCCACTGATCCGCCGGAAAATTTCATCCCGATAATAGCATAAATGCCTAAGGAAATTAAAATAGCCGGTCCTGTAGTATATATCATGCTCTTAATATGGTCAAATAAGTCCGCTTCACCAACACCTGCAGCCAAATTTGTAGAATCTGATAACGGAGACATCTTGTCACCGAAGATAGATCCTGATACAACAGCACCTGCTGTCATTGCAGGGGGTATTCCTAATCCCAGACCAATTCCCATAAATGCAACACCGAAGGTTGCAGCTGTTGTCCATGAACTTCCTGTTGCTAAAGAAGCAACCGCACAAATAAAACATACTGTTACCAAGAATACATTTGGTGATAGAATCTGAAGTCCATAATAAATAAGAGTTGGAATAACTCCCGCAGGAATCCAAGATGCAATCAAAACCCCTACCATCATGAGTATTAACATAGGAATCATCGCAATATTACACCCGTACAGGATACCTCCCTGTACATCGTCCCATGTATAACCGGACATTATGGCCACAGCGCCGGCAACCACAATAGCCAGGATCAATGTAATATGCGTTGCCCAATCTTGGTGTAATACAAAAACTTGCACAAACATTGCGAGACATAAAAAAATAAGGACAAATAGTGCACCGCCAAAGCTAACGTTTTTTTCTTTTTTGGCTTTTTCTGACATATATAATCCCTCCTTTAATTGTTAAACCCATCATATCAACAGCTTATTTATTGATTTGTTTTATAAAATGTTTTATATTTTTTGCGGCTTACATAATTTTCTGAATTTTTACTCCCTTCAACATTAACATCCTAAGGTAAATAAAACAAATAAAAAAACATTATTTCCATTATTTGTCTATATTGCTTGGTTGCAGCTCTTTTTAAAAAAATAAAAAAATAACAGATATTCATATGAATTAATACTTAAATCATGAATATCTGTTAAAAATTCTTCTGCTACCTTATTTTATTCTTTCGTAATTCTTTCCAATCCACCCATGTACGATCTTAAGACAGAGGGAATTATAACCGACCCATCCGCCTGCTGATAATTCTCTAATATAGCCGAAAAGGTTCTTCCTACGGCAAGCCCTGAACCATTAAGAGTGTGTACAAACTCAACTTTTCCCTTATCTGCAGGTCGGAACCGGATATTAGCTCTCCTGGACTGATAATCTTCAAAATTACTGCAAGAGGATATCTCAAGATAGCGGTCGTAACTGGGCATCCAAACTTCTATATCATAAGTCATCGCTGAACTAAAACCTAAATCGCCGCTACATAGCTTGACCACTCGATATGGCAATTCTAATAACTGCAATACTTTTTCCGCAGCCACAAGAAGTTTTTCCAATTCATCATAAGATTTCTCAGGTTTTGTAAATTTAACCAACTCAACTTTGTTAAACTGATGTTGTCGAACCAATCCTCTTGTATCTCTTCCGGCAGATCCTGCCTCTTTTCTAAAACAAGGAGTATACGCCGTGAAATAAATAGGAAGCTTTTCTTCTTCTATGATTTCATCCGTCATAAGGTTCGTTAAAGGTACTTCTGCAGTTGGTACTAAGAAAAAGTCCTTTGCCGGTATATGAAACATATCGTCTTCAAATTTTGGAAGCTGCCCTGTTCCTATCATGGCATCACGATTTACCATAAACGGAGGCAATATTTCCATATAGTTGTGTTGCGATGTATGAAGATCCAACATAAAATTTATCAATGCCCTCTCTAATTTCGCTCCCAACCCTTTATATACAGAAAACCGCGCGCCAGATATTTTAGCAGCTCTTTCAAAATCTAAAATATCAAGGTCTGTTCCTACATCCCAATGTGCCTTATGATCAAACTCAAATTTTACCGGAGTTCCCCATTTTTTGATTTCAATATTATCCTGATCCGTAGAGCCTACAGGAACCGTTTCATTGGGTGTATTAGGGATGCTTAACAGCATGTCCTTTATATCTGATTCTATGTCCTTTATTCGCTCATCTAATTCTTTGATTTTCATTGAAAGCTCTTTCATTTCCGACAACAAGCCAGAAATATCTTTACCTTCTTTTTTTAGCTTAGGAATCTCTTTTGACACAATATTTTGCTTGTTCTTCATTTGTTCTACTGTTGAAAGCAATTCTCTTCTTTCCTCATCCATCTGGACCACTTGACCGATGTTATAATCTCCCTGTCCCCTTTTTTCTACAGCACCTTTAACTTTTTCATATTCTGCTCTTATCTTTTTAATATCTAACAATTTTTCTCAGCCTCCTTAATGCAAACTGTTTATTTTTTTTCCATATACAAAAAACCTTCCGTCCTTAATAGGGACGAAAGGTTGCTTCCGCGATGCCACCCTAGTTGATTGTAATACAATCCACCTCATAAGTGATAACGGTCACTGCCGGCAAGACTTTTAAACGTCTGCGGTTCCGGGATGGATTCAATACCCCTTTACGCTAAGCTTTCACCTGTGCCAAGCTCTCTGAAGAAAAGAAAATATTTACTTTTTCCCTTCATTACCATTATATTGCAAAGCTCTGCAAATATAAAATCTATGTTCGCTCTGCGTAATTAATTGGATGAACTAATAATTGTAATGTATCATATCCACCTTAAAATTGCAATATTTTAGAACAGGTTTTTCCGATATTCTGAAAATGTTTCCACCAACTCGGCCATTCTTTCTTTCATGATAATCTGCAACTCTGAAGCCGTATTATAATCCTTCGCATCTAAAGCTTCTTTTATTCTTGTAAAAAGAGATTTTCTTGACAAACTGTCCTTCATTAGGAAAAGTCTCAATTCTTTTATTTTTTCCCAATGCACCACATCTAAATCGGTTCTTTCATCATCTGTCTTATGAAGCTTCACGCATTCTCTTACAACATCCATATTGTTTGGGATAATCCTGTTGTATAGTTCGGTTGCCCATTGTGTCATGATGGCTTCTTCATAAGACTCTACTACTCTTTCATCCATAACATTGTTTCGAGTCAACACTTTTATTTTTTCAGGATAATTTCTGAAACCTGAAATATTCTCCCATACGGTTGCCGGAGGTTTTCCAAATAATTGATGTCTTTCTTTCTCAGAATACTCGTCAAAGACATTTTTTTCGCTCCTATAAGCACGGCCTTTTTCAAAATAAAAACCTTCTTGTTCCGGTTCCTTCGACAATTCTTCTTCTAACTCCTTAGGTGTCTTCTTCGCCTCCAGTGCTGCATTGATTCCATCCAGCATTGCAAGATAAGAAGCAGTAAGTACCAGAAAAGAATTGCTCTTTGGGTTAGGTGCTCTCAACTCGAATCTTGTGGCAAGG